>PNIL01000031.1 GCA_002877955.1 Caldisericum exile
GTTGCCCCCTCAAAATATGGAGATTTCTCCTCACTACGTTCGTCGAAATGACAATCATTGGAAGTGGGGATACCTCTATCAACCCTTCCCTTTAAGACAAAAAGAATATATTTGACTTGTGTTTCTTATTTTGAATGATCGTAGCGACAGAGGACTTTTAATATTTAGTTCATTGGATGTAATTTTTAAATGAAAAATAGGTCTTTTAGGCTGAAAATTATAGTTATAACTTGAATAGTTTTGATTCTAAATTTTCTCGAATATCTTCGGGAAGAGTTTCGATAAATTTATCGGTAACCTTGTAATAGATTTTTCCTTCAAAAAATTCCTTTTCTATATAGCCTAACTTTAGAAGCTCGTTTATAACTCTTGCGCTGTTTACGCCTCGAATTTTATCAATTTCATCTTTTGTTCTCTTCTTTTTAAGAATTAACCCTATAACCTCTATTAAGTTTTTTGATAGAGTTATCTTTTTCTTCTTGATGAATTTCTCAAAAAATCTTCTATATTTTGCATTCGGTATCATTCGAACTTTATTTTTTTCAAATGCAAGATTTATACCAGTTTCCTTGAGGTTATTTTCAAGTTCTGAAAGAAGTTCAAGAATACTTCTTTTATCTAGTCCAATAATTGATGCAATCTTGTCAATACTAACCGGTTTTACAGACACAAATAAAATCGATTCAATTGCGTAAAGGTATTCTTCCCTCTTCATTGAGCCTCAAAATGATCGGTGAAAAATGATCTTCTTGTAATATCTTCAAAAAGTTGTTTTTTGCAAGTATAAGCACCGCAAGAAATGTTGCAATGACCTCTATTTTAGAATTGCACTCTTCAATAAGTTTTCTAAAATCAATCTCTATAAACTGGGTGAGCTTTTCTTTTAGTTTTTCAATAATGTAAGCTACGGAAACTTGCTCAACAGAAATAGTTTTATTTTCATAATATTTTTCTCTTTGAAGCACTTCTTTCACAATTTTTTCAAGACGAGAAATTGGGATTTCATTTGATGATACCTTTTCAACAAATGTTCTTCTGATTACAGTTTTTTCAACGGATTTTTCGAGTACTTCAATAATATCGTCAATGTTTTCTTCATGAAGAGTTTTCTTTCCCTGTTCCTTTAGTCCCAAAAGATACAATAGAAGTTCTGATTTTAACTCAAGAAGAGTTGCCAAGAGCAAAATTTTTTCACTTAATTCAAAATTGTCAATCCTTTGAAGCTCATTTGAGACCAACTCCAAAATTGAAATACTTAAAAGGGAATTCTTGTTTCGTTTTGCTTCGTAAACAATCTCCTCAAGGCTCATTTTAGATTCATCTTTGTTAGTGCTTCATCAAGTGTTGCATTTGCTACATAAGATGCATTCTTGGAACCTTCTTCGAAGACATCCTCGACTTTGTCGATCTCTTTTTTAAGTTCCTCTCGTTTTTGTCGAATTGGTCTTAAATATTCGTTCAATTTATTTGCAAGATTCTTTTTGCATGCAACACAACCAAGTGCTCCAGATCTACAATCTCTCTCAATATCGTTTACTTCAGCTTTATTAAAAATCTTGTGGTATGTGAATACATTGCACACCTCAGGGTGTCCTTTGTCATGTAATCTTATCTTTTCAGGATCAGTAATTGCTCTCATTATTTTCTTTGTTGTGTCCTCCTCTGTATCTGCAATCTTTATATCATTTTCAAGACTCTTTGACATCTTTTTACCATCAATGCCTGGCACATACGGAAACTCTGTAAGAAGTGCCTGTGGTTCGACAAAGAGCTCACCATAAAGATAATTAAATCTTCTTACGATTTCTCTTGTCATTTCAAGGTGCGGCAGTTGATCTTTACCCACGGGAACATACTTAGCTTTATATAGAATAATATCTGATGCCATAAGAACAGGATAACCAAGCAGTCCATAGGATGCGTTTTCCTTAAGGTCAAGGTCTTTAATCATCTCTTTTACTGTTGGATTTCTTTCAAGCCACGAAATTGGAACGATCATTGAAAGAAGTAAGTGTAAGTAAGTATGTGCTGGGACTTTCGATTGAATAAAAAGTGTAGCCTTTTTTGGATCAATACCTGCGGCAAGCCAATCAAGCATTACTGCAATCCTATTTTTCTTGAAATCTTCTGTGTGCTCGTAGTTTGTTGTGAGTACATGCAAATCTGCAATGAAGAAATAACTTTTATAAGTTTCTTGAAGCTTTTTAAGGTTGTCAATAACACCTACAAGGTGCCCTATGTGGAGCTCTCCTGTTGAACGCATTCCTGTAACTACAACATCCATTATTCTCCTCCTACTTTAAAAATGGATTTTTCCAATAAGATTTATTATGGGTGAAACTGCCTTAGAAAAGAAATAATTAAATCTAAAAAATGGAATTGAAATAATAATAACAAGGAAAATTATCCCATAGTAATTTAACGCATCATCGTAGAGAAATCTAAGGGGATTTTTTGTAAGGGCGAATATTATTTTTGAACCATCAAGCGGTGGAATAGGAATAAGGTTAAATATTGCAAGGTATATACTTAATACAATAATATACCTTGCAAGTTCAACGAAATATCCAAAGCCTGTAAGTACTATTGGGTTAACGCTCATCCAGTTAAAAAGCGGTGCAAGTAAAAATGCTGTAATAAGATTTGCAAGAGGCCCTGCAAGAGAGACAAAAATCATTCCTTTTCTGAGGTTTCTTAATGCAGTAAAATCAACAGGAACAGGTTTTCCCCAGCCAAATCTAAAAATAACAAGTGAAAGTAGCCCTATTGGATCAATATGCCTTAGTGGATTTAAAGATAGTCTTCCCTCTTCTTTTGCTGTGGTATCTCCCATTTTGTAAGCAACATAGGCATGTCCAAACTCATGTATCGTAAGAACAATCAATACGGCAGGTATCACATACAACAATTCACTTATATATTGATTTATGTAATTCATCTCTATCATCTCCTTAAAGCATTTTACTCTATACTCAACAATTATACACATGAAACGCTATTTTTAAAATTTTTGATGTTTTATTTAAAAATCTTGCTAAAATAGTAAAGTATGGAAGAAAAAATTGTTGTTATTCTTGGGCCAACAGCAACCCATAAAAGTGATATTGCCTTAGAACTTGTTAAGGATTTTCCTCTTGAGATTGTATCTGCTGACTCAATGCAGTTTTATAAGGGTATGGACATAGGCACTGCAAAGGTATCGAAAGAAATAAGAGAAAAAATTCCACACCACTTTATAGACATAATTGATGTATCTCAAAATTATAGTGTTGGGCAATACAAAAGGGAATTTTTGAAATTAGTCCAAGAAATTTACAAGAATAAAAAGATTCCTCTTATTGTTGGGGGCTCTGGGCTCTACATAAGAGCAATTACTGAGAATTTTCCAGTCGAGGAATCTCCATCTCCCGATATCGATTTGCGAAGAGAACTTGAAGGGAAATCTTTAGATGAGATAAAAAAACTTGCAGAAAGTATAGACTTTGATGCAGCTTCAAGAGTTTTTGATAAAAAACGCCTCATAAGAATAATTGAATACTACAAAAAGACGGGCAAGAAAATTTCGGAAGTAAAAAATCCTTCAGTTAAGTTTAGGTTCTTAAAAATTGGTCTTATAAAGCCCAGGGAAATTCTCTATAGAGACATAGAAAAACGTGTGGATAAAATGATTGAACTTGGTTTTGTAGAAGAAGTTAAGAGTTTAAAAGAGAAGTATGCTCAATGGTCAAAAACAGCAAGGCAAGCAATAGGATATAAGGAAATTCTTGATTATCTTGAGGGACAAATCACATTTGATGAAGCGATTGAACTTATTAAGAAAAACACGCGACATCTTGCAAAAAGGCAGATCACATGGTTCAAAAAAGAGAAGGATGTTTTGTGGTTTGACTCAACAGATATTCAACTAATCATAAATGAAATTAAAAGATTGGTAGGTGATTTTGTAAATGATGATTGAGGACCGCTTTATAGAATTGGGAAAAACTTCAGAACTATCACTTAAAGAGCACTTTGAAAAGGTAGATTTAATTCGAGAAAAAAATTTTTTAAAGGTTCTTGATGCTTTTCAAAATGTAAAACTCCACGATTCTGATTTAAACTACACTTCTGGTTATGGCTATAATGATATTGGTCGTGAAAAGACTGAGGCAGTTTTTGCAAGAATTTTTGGTGGCGAAGATGCACTTGTTCGTCCTCAAATTATTTCTGGAACTCATGCAATTTCTATAACTCTTTTTGGACTTTTAAGACCAGGCGATTTGCTTGTCTATGCAAGCGGTAAACCCTACGAAACAGGCGAAGGCATTATAGGGATTCGTGAAGTTGAAGGCTCGCTTAAAGAGTCTGGTGTTAAATACGGTGAATTTAATTTTAGAAATGGTTTTGATGAGAATCTCGTAAAGAATGCAAAAGTTTTAGTCTTTCAGAGATCTAAAGGGTATACTTTTACTGATTCGATAACAATAGATGAACTTGAAAATGCAATAAAGATTGTAAAATCAATTAATCCTCAAACAATTATTATGGTTGATAATTGTTATGGTGAATTTGTGGAAGACAGGGAACCTGGTGATGTTGGCGCTGATGTTGTTGTTGGGTCTTTAATCAAAAATGTAGGTGGTGGAATTGCAATAACAGGGGGATATATTGTTGGGAAAAAGGATCTTATCCAAAAAATCTCAACAAGACTTACTGCACCCGGTGTTGGGAAAGAAATCGGTCCAATGCTTGGGCTTACTCGAAATATTCTTCAGGGGATTTACTTTGCTCCACTTGTGGTTTCAAATGCTTTAAAAGGTGTAATATTTGCTTCAAAAATCTTTGAAGATTATGGGTTTGAAGTGAAGCCTAGATACTTTGAAAAGAGAACCGATATAGTGCAGGCAATAAAGTTTGGAAGTGAGGAACTGCTTATAAAATTTGCGCAGTCTATTCAACGTTTTTCACCAATTGATTCTGACGCAGAAATTGAGTCTGCGCCACTTCCAGGCTATGGAAATAAAGTTATTATGGCTGCTGGTACCTTTGTGCAGGGTTCTTCAATAGAATTATCATGTGATGCACCGATTGTTCCACCTTACATTGGTTATCTTCAAGGTGGTATATACTACGAACACACAAAATTTGCGAGTTTATACGCACTACAAGAAGTCTTAAAAATTTCTAAAAAATAAAAATGGCTTGATTACTAATTTTATTGACAAAATTTTGGCTTAAAAAAATCTTAAAGAAATTGCATAAAAACTATTGCATTTTTTACAATTTTTGATATAAATACACCGATAAGGTTATAAACCTTACCACCTCCCTGCAAAAAACACTCTTGCTTAAAGAGTGGGAACGCAGGAAATTTAAAAGGAGAAGGACAACTCCTTTAAGAAACCCTACGGCTGGACTGGTCGGATGTTATGCCTGCGCAAGCAGGAAGCCCCTCGTTAAGCAGGGTGGCTGTCACTAATTCTTTGGAAGGGGGTGGCTGAAATGCGCACAGAAGGTAAACACATTATTATGGATGCATCTGGTTGCAATCCAGAGCTCCTAAATGATTTGAATTACCTAAGGTCGCTTCTTGTAGAAGCGGCACAGAAAGCTAATGCAACAGTTTTGAACGTTGCATTTCACCACTTTACTCCTCAGGGAGTTAGTGGGGTGGTGGTAATTTCCGAATCTCACCTCTCAATCCACACATGGCCTGAATATGGCTATGCTGCGTTGGATTTTTACACATGCGGAGACATCGATCCTAAGGTTGCCTGTGAGTATGTTGCAGAACATCTCAAAGCAAAATACGTTCAGACAACAGAAGTTTCCCGTGGAGAGGAACGCGAAGGGAAGTACCTGCACAAAATTCGTTCAGTAAGAACAAAGGTTTATGGAAAAGAATTATCTTTACTTCCATGACAGGTTTGGGGGTGCAGAAGAACATCTCCATGGCGTCAGAAAGATTATTTATGAGATGAGGACTCCCTACCAGCTTGTCCAAGTGGTAGAGAGTCCTACCTTTGGGAAGATGCTTATTATTGACGGAGATGTTCAATCCTCTCTTATAGATGAATATATCTACCACGAATCGCTTGTGCATCCTGCATTGTTAACTGCTCAATTACCAAAGGTTGTTGTTATCCTTGGCGGTGGAGAAGGTTCAACTTTAAGGGAAATTTTGAAACATAAAAGTGTAACAAAAGCAATAATGGTTGATATTGATAAGGACGCAACTGACATTGCAAAAGAATACATGAAAGAGTGGCATCAGGGCGCATTTGACGATCCAAGATCAACCCTTATTAATACCGATGCAAGAGCATTTGTAGAAAGCAATCTTTCAAATAATTCAGTTGATGTATTTATAAGTGATTTAACCGAACCTTATGAAGGTGGTCCTTCATACAAGCTCTATTCAGTTGAATTTTATAAAACTATCTTTGATAGACTTAAAGAAAATGGTGTTTTTGTATTGCAGGCATCCCTTTTGAGGGTTACAAATTATAAAATGCATGCAATTATTAGAAATACTCTTAAGCAGATTTTTCCGATCGTTAGAAGCTATTTTGCCTATGTACCTGCGTTTGATACTACATGGGGCTTTATAATTGCATCGAAGAAAAACGATCCCAAGGCATTCACAAGGGAAGAGATTGACTACATGATTAAAGAGCAGATTGAAGGAGATTTGCGTTTTTATGATGGTGAAACCCATATTGCGCTCTTTAATCTGCCAAAAGATATCCGAAAACTAATAGATAGCGAAAAAGAAATTATTACAGATTCAAACTACATTCCTCTCGAAAGAAAAGAAAACCTATGATTCTTATAAAAAATGTTTCTGCAATTTTAGATTCAAAGACTTACAAGGAATCTGTTGATATTGTAATTAAGGACTCAAAGATTTCATTTATTGGTGACAATGCCAAAGAGAACAACTACTCAAAAGTAATTGATGGGAGTAATTTAATTGCAATGCCTGGGTTTGTAAATACTCATTCCCATCTTGCAATGACCTTTATGCGAGGTTATGCAGAGGATGTCACTTTACAAGATTGGCTCTACAAATATATTTTCCCTCTCGAAGATCACCTAACATACGATATGGTTTATTTTGGCACACTTCTTGCAGCAATTGAATCAATAAAAACAGGTACAACTACTGTTGCAGATTTCTACTACCATCCACAGGCGACATTAAGGGCACTTTCTGAGATTGGTATGCGTGGAAATATTGGTATTGCATATGCCTCAAAGCCTTTCATGGATAAGGTTATAATCGAAGAAGTTGAGAGAAAATTTAGAGAACTTTCAGGAAAAGATGAAAAAATCCTAATTAGCCTTGCACCACATGCTCCATATACGGTAAGTCAGGAGCTTCTAAAATATACAAAAGAACTTCAGAAGAAAGTTGGTTCTGTGGTGCAAATCCATTTACATGAAACAGAAAAAGAAGTTATTGATTACATGAAATCATACACAAGAACTCCTATTGAATATCTTGCTTCAATTGGCTTTCTAAATGAATTTGTGGTTGCTGCTCATTGTGTTTGGGTAAGTGAAAATGACATAAAGACTCTCAAGAAAAATGGTGTTTGGGTATCTTTAAACCCTGAAAGTAATATGAAACTTGGATCAGGACTTGCGCCTATTGATAGATTTATCGATGCTGGCCTTAAGCTTGCTGTTGGCACAGATGGCGTTGCATCAAACAACAACTTATCAGTGCTTGAAGCAGTGAGAATTGTAAGCCTCCTTGCAAAAGGTATCTCCAGAAACCCAAGAAAACTAAGCGTAACTGATGCGTTTGATATACTTACAGTGAATGGCGCAAAGGCACTCGGTTTTAATGATGTTGGTGTATTAAAAGAAGGTTTCAAGGCTGATTTAATTCTTGTAAGAAAGGATTTGCCCGAGATGGTGCCGATGCATTCACCACACTCAAACGTGATTTATTCGATGTATCCAGATAGTGTCAATACAGTTATTATTAACGGCGAAATCATAATGGAAAATAGAAAAATTCTTACTGTTGATGAGGAAGTTGTAAAGAAAGAGTTTAAGAATCTTTTAAGCAAACTCATTCAAAAATAATTACGAATATTTTGGTCTTATTCTCTTTAAAATCAAGATTGCAACACCATTTTCAATCTCAACGTAAATTGAATTTGAAAGTGCATAATTGCTTAGAGTCAAGGTTTCACCTAATTCAACACTTTTTCCTTTAAGAGGATAATATAAACCTTTTGAATCTTTAAATAATATTTTTCCTAATAATGGGAATATCGAAACTATGTCGTTAATATCGGTTTTAATTTCTATACTTTTATCAAATATGTAAATCTCCTCTTTATTCTCAAGGAACTTTCCCGATTTTCCTTCTTTAAATATTCTGTAGAGAATCGAAAGATTAAATAGAAGATGGTCGGTTCTGCCGCCAAGCATATTTGTGAGTATGATTTCATCATATCCAAGAGAAAGCGCGTGCGTTACTGCGATTTCTGTGTCTGAATAGTCTTTTTCCTTTGGATATTCAAGGTGATTGATTCTTTTGAGTAGCTCCTTATTTTTTAATGAATCGAAGTCCCCAATTGCAAGATCAACCTTTACGCCAGATTCGAGAAGTGTTTCAGCGCCAGCATCAATGCCTATGACAAAATCTACACTCTTTGCAAGGTCTCTTAAAAACTGCGGTGGATTTTTCATGCCATTTCCAACAAGCAAACACCTTTTCACACTAATATTATACAGTTAAAATAAATTTCGTTAGCGCAAACTTATCTATATTTTTGC
>PNIL01000039.1 GCA_002877955.1 Caldisericum exile
CTTTTACCCCTTCGATATAAAAAGAGGAGATATCTCGCTTCGCTCGATATGACAACCATTTTGAGGGGGCAACACACCTCCCCCTCAATACTCCCCTAAATAATAATTTTTGCCTTGGGGTAAGTTAGAAAGGGGTGTAGACCCATTCTAATATTGGAGATTTTATCTATTAAAGAACATCAATACATCAATGCCATCAATTTTGAGGTTTGAATCAAGATCGCACTGAGGTAAAAAATCCTCATTCATATAAGTCTTTCCAAATGATTTTTTGAGTATCTCAAAGTCTTTATCATCAATTGCTTTGTCAAAATTAAAATCCTTCATATCAAAACCGGAGAGTATAACCGAATAATGATTCTCAAACATATTTCCTTTTACCACAATATCTCCTTGAACTTTACCTCTTATAACACCCTTAATTACAAGCGCATTTGAGAAATTAGACCTTACGATATTAAAAAACCAGTCAAAAATGGGCGAATTGTTTGAATCTTCGTAATAAACATTCTTTATAAAAAGACCTTTTGGTAGGATAACAAAATAAGGCTCACTATCCTTTACTGTTATTTTAAATTCATTAGTTGTCGTATTAAAATCGAAATCAAAAAATAAATCTTTCTTTGCGTGATTTTCAGTAATTTCTTCTTTAACTCTCACATAGTTTAAAGTTATCAAAGGTAAACCGTAAATATTAAAATCATATATGTTAAGAAGTCCACTTTCAACAGGATCTTCTAAATCTGCATAGAGCAAATTGGCATAAAAGTATTTGAAGGCATCATAAAGAGCATTTCCTATGTTTTCACCTTGGGAGAGATTCTTTACAAAGTAATACATAATGCTTGAAGAACCGCCGTCTTCTGGCCTATAGAAGTATGAAGGTGAATATGATACCTCTCTTGACCCAATGAAGGCAGTTGAACCGTTTTTAAGAAACGCATACCCAAGATTATCATACCCTTGGAGATTAAGACAACTCAAGGAAAACACAATGGAATTTGTCGAAAAATTATCCGATGTAGACACAAAAGGCGTAAATACAAATTCGCTATTTTCTGGGATCCCATTTTTGTTTTTATCAAGCCAAATTTCGCTATAGGCTGCACTTTGTGAGCCGTGTGCATCCCAAAGAATAAGCGTTGCTTCCTTTGAAGCACTAATAAAGTTTTCCTTATTTAAAGCTCCATTGCAATTGTAAATTGATGGAAAATCACCACCCTTTTCGTAAAAAGTTATCGAATCTGGAAAGAAATCATTTTTTATAAGTTCCATAAGGCGTGCTCCATCACCTGAAAGTATTTTGCCCCCATCATAGGTTTCGTTAGGAAAGGATATAAAAGACGAAGCAAGCAAAACCTTAGGCCTTTTTTCCATAAATGCATTTAGATTATCGAAATACTTCTTGAAATCCTCTTTATTTTCAAATGGTAGCCTTGAAACAATGAATCTAAATTTTAAACCACTCTTCAATATATCGTCGTAAAACTCACCAAATTTCCCGTCATTATCAAAGTCAAGATTTTCAATCGAATAAAAAATATCAGATTTAACAGTTTTTGGAGAAAACTTACCTCCCTCACTTATTGTTAAAGTACCTGCTTCTAAATCTTTCTCTCTTAAAGCGATAAGAAGATACCCAGAATTAAAATGAGAAAAAAGATATGCCCTTACTCTTATTGGGTCATTAGAACCAATGTCTTCAATTGGTATGTAAAAATATTTATACTGTGGATATAATTTTTCGATTGGTTTCAAGTCTGTAACGAACTCTCTTTTTGTTAAAATTATGAAATTTTCTTCTTTAAAATTATCGAAATTGCCCTTAAATAAAGTCGTTTTTGCAGATAAATTTGAGTTTAAAGTAGTACTAAAAAGTATAATGAAAACAACAAAAAGTTTTTTAAATTTGTGACTTATGCAAATTCTCCCCACTTTTTAAGATCTCTTAGCATTGAAGAATAACTTCTTGGATAACGCCAAGGAGTGTGCCACTCCTTTCTAATTGAAACTATATAGCGCTCTATTGAATCATTTAACTTATAAGGAAATATTTTTTCAATCGAGCCGCCTAACTCTTCGATAAAAATTTTGAATATATCAATTTTTTCAATATCTTTAGCTCCTTTGTATAAGAGTAAATGCCCGCCTAACTTGACAAAAGGAAGCCCAACCTCAAGATTTATTGGGATTTTACCAAATTCACGTTCGCACACCACATCGAAACTCTCTCTTAAGTTATCCCTTGCAAGTTCCTCTGCACGTGCATTATATACCTTTGCATCAGTAAATGTTAGACGTTCAAGGAGAATTTCAAGAAAAGTTGCCTTTTTCTTTTGCGACTCTATAAGAGAAAGTGCAATTTCCCTTTTAATTATCTTTACAGGGACCCCTGGGAATCCCGCTCCGCTTCCAACATCAAGAAGACTTGAAAAATTATCCACAACCTTTAAGACCATAAGAGAATCTACAAAATGCTTGTAAATAATACCATCTTCATCTCTTATTGCGGTAAGATTCATATGGGCATTCCAATCAAAAAGAAGATTCTTATATACTTCAAAATATGCCAAAGAAGATTCATCGAAGGGAAGGGAGGCCGATAGCAAAGCCTCCCTCAGTTTATCAGTAAATTCGCTCATTTAAGCCTAAATTTAACCTCTCCTTTATCCATATAGGCAACAATTTCTCCCTTTTCTATATCCTCTCTAAGGATAAATTCTGCAAGCGGATTTTCAATGTATTTTTGAATTGCACGCCTTAAAGGACGCGCACCATAAACAGGATCATATCCTTTGTTTATAATGAACGTCTTCACATCCTCTTCAAATTCCACAAGAATTCCCTTTTCTTTGAGTTTCTCGTTTGTCTTTGAAAGCAGTAAATCAACAATTGCCCTAAGTTCTCTAATTGTAAGAGGATTAAAGACCACTATTTCATCAATCCTGTTGAGGAACTCTGGACGGAATATATGCCTCATCTCCTCATAAACTCTTTCAACAACTCTTTCGTACTGTTCTTTGTATTCTGCTGTGCCAGGAATTGCATTAATTTCAGAAATATACTTACTTCCAATGTTTGAAGTCATAATAATTATAGTATTTTTGAAATCAACAGTCCTTCCTTTTGAATCGGTAAGTCTTCCGTCATCAAGTACCTGAAGAAGTATATTAAATACATCGGGATGTGCCTTTTCTATCTCATCAAGAAGAATAACAGAATAAGGTTGCCTCCTTACTGCCTCGGTTAGTTGTCCTCCTTCTTCATAACCAACATAACCTGGAGGGGCACCAATAAGTCTTGATACAGAAAACTTCTCCATATACTCAGACATATCAATTCTAATAAGTGCTTTTTCGGTGTCAAAAAGTGCTTCAGCAAGAGCCTTTGCAAGTTCAGTCTTTCCAACACCAGTTGGTCCAAGGAAGATAAATGAACCAATAGGTCTATTTGGATCTGATAACCCTGCCCTTGCTCTCCTTATTGCATTTGATACTGCTTCAACTGCCTGATCTTGTCCTACGACACGCTTCTTTAAAGTCTCTTCAAGATTTAGGAGTTTTTCCTTTTCGGTCTTTAGCATTCTTGAAACAGGTATGCCCGTCCATTTAGATACAACTTGTGCAACCTCTTCTTCACCAACTTCTTCTTTAAGAAGTGGGTTATCTCCCTGTACTTGCTTTAACTCTTCATACTTTGCCTCAAGTTGCTTATTTAGTGTAGGTATATCTCCGTAGAGAATTTTTGCTGCCGTATCCAAGTCACCTTGACTCTGTGCAAGATTTGCCTTTGTCTTAAGATCCTCTATTTGGGCTTTTATTTTTCGTATCTCTTCAATTATTGATTTCTCTTTTTTCCACTTCAAGGTAAGCGAGTCAACAGATTCTTTAAGGTTTGCAATCTCTTTTTCAATTTCTTGAAGTCTTGCTTTTGATTCTTCATCTGTTTCTTTTTCAAGGGCTCTCTTTTCCATCTCGAGAAGTTTTAACTTTCTTGTTAGTTCATCAAGTTCAACAGGCATACTATCTATCTGCATTCTCAAAAGTGAGGCTGCTTCATCAATAAGATCAATTGCTTTATCTGGAAGGAATCTATCTGTTATATATCTATGAGAAAGTTTTGCTGCTGCAACAAGAGCAGAATCCTTAATTCTAACTCCGTGATGGACTTCGTATCGCTCTTTAAGTCCTCTTAAGATTGCGATGGTCTCTTCAACTGACGGTTCTTTCACAAGAACAGGTTGGAATCTTCTCTGCAAAGCTGCATCCTTTTCGATATACTTTCTGTATTCGTCAATTGTTGTTGCACCAATTGTTCGTATCTCACCTCTTGCAAGTGCTGGTTTTAACATATTTGAGGCATCCATACCTCCTTCACCTGTTGCACCAGCACCCACGATTGTATGGATTTCATCAATAAAAAGTATAATTTGTCCTTCGGATTTTTTAAGTTCATCCAGGACTGCCTTTAATCTATCTTCAAATTCGCCTCTAAACTTTGTTCCTGCAATGAGAGCACCCATATCAAGTTGGAAGATTGTTTTGTCTTTAAGAGTCTCTGGCACATCGCCCGAAACGATTCTCTGTGCAATACCTTCTACAATTGCAGTTTTTCCAACACCTGCTTCACCTATGAGAATTGGGTTGTTTTTAGTTCTTCTTGAAAGAATTTGAATTGTTCTTCTTATCTCCTCATCTCTCCCAATTACTGGGTCAAGTTTACCTTCCTTTGCAAGTTTAACAAGGTCTCTTCCATATTTTTCGAGTACCTTTACCTTTTCTTCTGGAGTTCTATCTTCCACTTTTTTACCTCCTCTAATGCTTTGAATTGCATTTAAAACATTCTGTCTATTTATACCATACTTTGCGTATACTTGGCCAATTTCATAATCAGTTAATGATGCCAAAAACAAGTGTTCAGTTGAGATAAATTCATCTTGAAGAGCCTTTGCTTCAGATTCTGCCCTCACAAAAAGTGAATTTAATCTATTTGTTATATAGAACTGAGATTCTTGTGTAACATGTGATTTTGGAAATCGTTCAATCCTTGAATATAACTCTTTTAAAATATCGTTTTTGGGGGCACCGATACTTTCAAGAATCATCGGAACAAATCCATCTTTTTGGTTAATAAGTGCAACAAGCACGTGTTCAACATCAACTGCTTCATTACCGTAATTTACTGCAATGTTTTTTGCCTCAAGTAATGCCTCCTGTACTTTTTCCGTAAACTTATTTTGATCCACTCAACATCACCTCCTTAATCACTATAAGATGGTATTTTATTTCCGAGATTTTTAAACTCACTATACTACACTTTAAATTATACTCTTTATCTTGAAACTTTACACCTTCGATAAAAACTTCAGAGTTATGAGAATTTTCAAGATAATTAGCAACTTGTTTCAGACCTTCTATTTCTTCCAATTTTTTTGCATAAATTTTTCTTAAGTCAATATTGAAAATATCTACAAATGCTTCATTTACACGAAGAACTTTGAATTCATCATCAACTATCATCTGTGGAAGTGGCGATTTATCAAATACAAGTCTAAACATAATATCCCTTGCCTTTAGATCGGAAATTACCTTAAGACGCTTTTCTTCAATCTCTTTAGAGTAGAACATAAAGTTATTTGTGCCCACGGCTTTTGCATTATACATTGCTATGTCCCCTTTTCTTAAAAGCTCTTCCAGGGTTGTTCCATCATCTGGATAAACTGCAATACCAACATTAATTCCAACATCAATACTAAGCCCATCGATTTCAAAAGGTTCTGAAAATGCGTTAACAACCTTTAGTGCAATGGAAACAATATCCTCAATCTGTTTAACTTCATCAAATACTATTACAAACTCATCTCCACCAAAACGAACAACAGAATCAGTCTTTCGAACACTTTTTACAAGTTTATCTGCAACAAATTTGATAACCCTATCTCCAATTTCATGCCCGTAGGTGTCGTTTATATCTTTAAACCTATTAATATCAATAAAGAAAAGAGCAACCTTAGAGCCCGATCTATCTGCCCTGGCTTTTTCAATATTAAACCTATCCTCAAGAAGATATCTATTTGGAAGAGAAGTTAGGATATCATGAGTTGCTTGGTAGTAAAGAGCCTGTTGAATCTTTTTTATATCTCTTATATCTTCATAAACACCTATTATGCCAATAGTATCGCCTGAAATTTTAAACGGTGCACCAGATACAAGAACAGGAATCTTCTTCCCATATTTATTGAGTCGCTCTCTTTCAACTCTTATATATCCAGTTTTTTTTGCAATTTTATCAAGATTAAATCCGTCTTGAATTTCATCCTTTGGAACAATAAGTTCGTTGAGATTTTTTCCGATAATTTCCTCTCTTTTAAATCCAAAGAGTCTTTCAAATTGAGGGTTTGCATCGAGGATTTTAGAATCATTATCAAGCAAAACTGTTGCAACGGGCAAATTGTAATTTGTTTCCCTAAATATCGTTATAATGTCCCGTTCTATTAGTCGAAAAATAATAGAAAATGGTTTATAAGAATATTCAGAAATTTCAAGAACATACTCTTTTTCTCCAAATTTTATTGGGAATGTTATTTGCCTTCCTAAAACAGCATATGCTTTTAAGGCACGCAATAAAAAATCATTTTGTAAGACAAGATCCTTTAGAGTTTCGCACCTTTTTAGTGAAAGGATTTTAAAAAAATTCTTTTCTTCTTTTAACACACCATTAAGAAAACCCCTCAAGGTCTTAACTTTTCGCTTAAATACAAACACCGCAAAAGAACTAATATCCACGCTGTTCTCCTTTGTAAAGTTTTTTCTAATTTCATTATAAGAGATTTTGCATTTCAAGAAAAACGAATATAATCATAAAATTTCTATGTAAGGAGGTTAAGCATGGTAGAATCAAAATTCATTTATTTTAAAGGAGAATTTGTAGAGTGGGACAAGGCTAAGATTCACATCCTTTCGCATGTTATACAATATGGCTCTGGGGTTTTTGAAGGTATTAGAGCATACGAGACAAAAATGGGTACTGCAATTTTCAGAGCGTACGACCACTATAAAAGACTAAAAGAATCAATGAAAATGTATCGAATGGAAACAAGCGAAAGCATTGAGGATTATATAAACATCACTAAAGAACTTCTCATTAAAAATGGATTAAAAAGTGCATATATAAGACCTGTTGTTTATAGGGGACTTGGTCCAATTTCACCAAATCCATTACATGCACCTATTGAAACAGCAATTGCAGCCTTCGAAATGCCAAATCTCTTTAACGAGAAGGTAGAAAAAGGAATAAATGTATGCGTTTCTTCATATAGAAGATTTGCACCGGATACAATACCTGCAGTTGCTAAGGCAACGGGAAATTACCTCAATTCACAACTTGCAATGATGGAAGCAGAATTAAATGGTTTTGATGAAGCAATAATGCTTGACGTATATGGATATATTTCGGAGGGACCAGGTGAGAATATATTCCTTGTGAAAGATGGAGCACTTTATACACCATCTCTTACAAACTCAATTTTAAAAGGTATAACGAGAGATTCAATTATTAAAATTGCAGGACTTTTAAATATCCCTGTGTTTGAACAAAACCTCCCAAGAGAGATGCTCTATGCAGCAGATGAAATTTTCTTCTGTGGAACTGCTGCAGAAATAACACCAATAGTTTCGGTAGATAAAATTCCTGTCGGTAATGGGCAGGTTGGTAAGATAACAAAAATGCTCATAGAAAAATTTAGAGAAATAGTTTACGAGGGAAAAGATACATTTGGATGGCTTGAATTTGTAGAGGCTAAAGGTTACTAAGATAGGTCTGAGAAGGATTATGCTTTAAGGTTTCCTAAAAAATTTTTTAAAAATGTATTGACTTAAATATTCCTTTTGTGGTATAATTCTTGCGTATTTTTAAAAAAATCTATGGGAGGTAGGAGATGCAAACTATTGCATTGTCAAGGTTTGAAAGGAAAATTTTAAGCCTGAGTGTGTTAGGTAAAGTTGCATTAATGCTAACTTTTGTGGTTTTAACATCGCTTTCTTCTCAATTAAAAATCTTCCTTCCATTTTCACCTGTTCCAATAACAATGCAAACATTTGCTGTAATTCTTTCGGGAATTGTGTTAAAGGAAGAAGGGGCAATTTCACAAATACTTTATCTTATATTCGGCCTTCTTGGGATTGGAATATTTGCAAAAGGAAGTGGAATAAGCTATGTTTACTCAGGAACTTTTGGGTACATCGTTGGGTTTATACTTGCTTCATACCTTGCAGGTTTCTTCACAAGAAAGTATTCTAATTCTAAAATGCTTTTTTGGGGACTTGCTCTTGCAGATCTTTCGATCTATGTGCCAGGGCTTTTGTGGCTTTATGTTATTTTATCAAGAAGTGGAAGCGTAAGCTTTTGGTACATCCTTTCTATTGGTTTCTTCCCATTTATGGTTGGCGACATCATCAAGATTCTTGCATCTTTCGGTTTTGCAAAGGCAATAAAAAGAATATAAAGAAACCACTTTGAGAAGAAAATAAATTTTACTCAACACTCCCATAAATAATGATTTTTGCTTTGGAAGTAAATCAAGGGGCGCATTCCTTTTATTTGTCACCCTGAGGAGTAAGCGACCTCTGAGCTCCAATTTAATGGAGGAGGTAAATTTACTCTCCAACTCCACCCATACGACGGAGATTCCTCAGGCTAAAGCCTTCGGAATGACAACCATTTTGAGGGGGCAACAA
>PNIL01000020.1 GCA_002877955.1 Caldisericum exile
TTACGTGTGGCTTTACCCTTTCAAATTTTTCTTTAGTTGCCATGTTGTACCTCCTAAATTTCTCCTTTTGCTTTCTTTAAAATTTCTTCTTGTACAGCAGTAGGTACTCTCTCATATTTATGGAAAACCATCGAGAAAGATCCTCTACCCTGTGTAAGTGTCCTTAAAACTGTTGTATAGCCAAACATACTCTCAAGAGGAATAAGCGCTTGAACAATAACTGTATTTCCTCTTTCAATCATACCTTTTATACTTCCACGTCTTGCATTAACACTATTTATCACTTCACCTAAGAAAGTCATTGGCACAATAATTTCAACACTCATTATTGGTTCAAGAAGATATGGGCTTGCCATTGACACTGCATCTTTAAAAGCCTTGGACGCTGCTATTTTAAATGCAAGTTCAGATGAGTCAACAGGATGATATGACCCATCAATTAGTTCAACATGAACTCCATAAACAGGAAACCCAAGAAGAGGTCCATTTTCGGAAGCAATTTTGATTCCTTCTTCAATTGAAGGTATAAAATCTTTAGGTATTACCCCACCTTTTGTTTTATCTTCAAATTCGATACCTTTATCTGGTTCAATTGGAGAGACTTGAATTACGACATGTCCATACTGACCGTGTCCGCCTGTTTGTCTAATGTATTTACCTTCTGCCTTTGCAAAGCTACCAATTGCCTCTTTATATGCAACCTGAGGTTTTCCAACACGTGCTTCAACGTTGTACTCTCTGAATAACCTGTCAACAATAATCTCAAGATGTAACTCACCCATTCCTGAAATGATTGTTTCAGATGTATCCTCATCATATTTAATCTTGAAAGTTGGGTCTTCGATTGCAAATTTTGCAAGTGCCTGTGAGAGTTTCTCTTGATCTGCTCTTGTCTTTGGTTCAATTGCAACAGAAACAACTGGCTCAGGGAACTTAATATCTTCAAGAACTAAAGGCATATTTACATCCGATATTGTATGCCCAGTAATCGCATTTTTCACACCAACTATAGCTCCTAAATCGCCTGCCTTAAGATAATCAACATCCTCACGTTTGTTAGCATGTAGCCTTAATAGCCTTGCAACTCTCTGCTTTTCGTTTGTAGTTGCATTTAACACATAACTTCCCTTTTCAAGAGTACCAGAATAAACTCTAACAAAACTTAATATTCCAGAATAAGGATCAGCCATTACTTTAAATACAAGAGCTGCAAGCGGTCCGGATGGATCCGGTTTTAAAGTTATAGTTCTTCCGTCTTTAGTTGTTGCAATTATTTCACCCCTATCAATAGGAGAAGGAAGATAGTCACATACTCCATCAAGAAGCATCTGGATGCCTTTGTTTCTAAAAGAAGAACCCACAAAAACAGGGAAGGCAACTCCACTTACAGTGGCTCTTCTTATTGCTTGTTTTAAAGTATCTTTTGGGATATTACCCGTTTCAAGGTAAAGCCCTAGAGCATCTTCGTCAACATCTGCTACACTCTCTAACATTATTTCTCTATATTTTGCAAACTTTTCACTATACTCTTGTGGTATGTCAATTTCTTTAAATTCCTCACCTGTTTCTGAAGTGTAAACGTAAGCCTTGCCCTCAATAAGATCGATTATACCAACAAACTCGTCTTGTTCTCCTAAAGGAATTTGAAGCGGAATAATTTTTACATTAAGTCTTTCATCAATACTTTTGAGTGTATCTTCAAACGATGCACCAAGTCTATCCATTTTATTAATGTAAATAATCCTCGGTACCTTGTGCATCGTGGCTTGTCTCCAAACCGCTTCAGATTGGGCTTCAACTCCCTCGACGGCAGAAAAAATAACCACAGCTCCGTCGAGTACTCTAAGCGACCTTTCAACTTCAGCCGTAAAGTCAACATGGCCGGGCGTATCAATAATATTAATTTGATGTCCTTTCCAAAAGCATGTTGTAACAGCCGAAGTAATAGTAATACCCCTCTCTCTTTCTTGAACCATCCAATCGGTAACCGTATTACCATCATCTACATTACCCATCTTATAGGTTGTGCCGGTATAATACAAAATTCTTTCTGTTGTAGTCGTTTTACCAGCATCTATATGGGCTATGATTCCGATGTTCCTTATTTTTTCAAGAGGGGTATCAATATACGGCATAAATTTCACCTACCAACGTAAATGAGCATAAGACCTATTTGCTTCTGCCATCTTATGCAAATCAATCTTTTTCTTGTATGCTGCGCCAGTTTCGTTAGATGCGTTTATAATTTCGTCTGCCAACTTTTCTTCCATTCTCTTACCTTTAACACTTCGCGCAGCTTGAATTATCCACTTAATTGCAAGTTTTTGCCCTCTCTCTTTTTCAATTTCAATAGGAATTTGATAAGTAGCTCCACCTACTCTTCTTGGTTTGACTTCGACCAACGGTCTTACCTTTTCAAGAGCAAGCTCAAAGACTTCAAGAGGGTCTTTCCCAGTTTTATCTTTTAAAATATCAAATGCAGCATAAACAATTTTTTCTGCAAGGCTTTTTCTACCACCTTTCATCACATTGTTTATTAATTTTGCGACCATTACATTGTTATATACTGGGTCACCTTCAATTTCCCTTTTTGGGGCAGGTCCTCTACGAGGCATTATGCACCTCCCTTTTTGGGCTTCTTCGCACCATATTTAGATCTTCCACGCATTCTTCCTTCCACACCTGCTGCATCTAATGCACCACGAATGATGTGGTATCTTACACCTGGAAGGTCTTTAACTCTTCCACCACGTACCAAAACCATTGAGTGCTCCTGGAGATTATGTCCAATTCCAGGAATATAGGCAATGACTTCCTCTCCATTGGTAAGCCTTACCTTTGCAATTTTTCGCAAAGCAGAATTTGGCTTCTTAGGGGTCATTGTTCTTACTTGAATACAAACGCCCCTCTTCTGAGGACACCCTTGCAACGCAGGTGTCTTACTCTTCTCTTTTGTCCTTTCTCTCGGACTTCTCACTAATTGGTTAAAAGTAGGCATATCAATTTCCTCCTAATTAAATTCTTTCACACAATTTGAAATTATAGCAAAATTATTTTAATTGTCAATAACATATTTAATCCTCAAAATCCATATTTGTACCTGCTGGAATCTTTTTCCCAACAATAATAGATTCTTTCATTCCTCTTAATAGGTCTATCTTTCCTTTAATTGCAGCCTCTGCAAGAACTCTTGGAGTTTCCTGGAAGGAAGCAGCAGATAAGAAACTGTCTGAAGAGAGTGCGGCCTTTGTAATACCCTGAACTAACAATCTGAACTTAGCAATTCTTTTTCCTTCTGCCTTCATTTTTCTATTCTCTTTAAGAACATCATCCTTGTTTACAACTTCACCTTCGTAGAAGTTAGTATCTCCAGAATCCATAATTTCAACTTTATCAAACATCCTTTTCAATATTATTTCGATATGTTTTATATTAATATCAACACCCTGAGACTTATACACCTTTTCAATCTCATGCAAAAGATATCTTGCAGTAAAATTAATACCCTTAATGTCAAGAATCTCTCGTGGATCAAGGGGTCCATCACTTAATATATCACCGACATTTACATAATCTCCTGTTTTTACATTCAATTTCTTATCACGTGGCGCTGGAATCTTTATTTTTTCACCTTTTTCTCCTGTAATTGTAATGAGTTGTCTCAACTTATCAGAAGTGACCTCAACCTTTCCTTTTGCAGGAGATACAATTGCCTTTCCCTTAGGACTTCTTGCGGAGAAAAGTTCCTCAACTCTTGGAAGACCCTGAGTAATATCCTGACTTGCTACACCACCAGTGTGGAATGTTCTTAGAGTTAATTGAGTTCCTGGTTCTCCAATCGACTCTGCTGCAACCACTCCAACTGCTTCACCAACTTTTACAATATCTCTATTTGAAAGATCAACTCCATAACACTTTGCACAAACACCATGCTCTACATTACAGGTAATTGGCGATCGAACTTTAACAGTCCTTATACCAAGACTTTCAATGAGTTCTGCTTTTTCTTTTGTAATAAGTTCATTTCTTCTAACTATTGGTTCCACATTTTCGTCAAATACTTCAACTTCTTTAACTTTTGCTTTCTCAAGAATTTCAATCACACCTTCTGTTATTTTTCTTCCTTTTTCAAGTAATAGCTCTCCATTATCAAAAACAGATTCTGCAAGAACATAACCTATCGCCTTTTTGTTAACTTTAACTTTTTTAGGTGTTATAGGTGGATAGATTGTTTCAGCTGCATACCTTCCCCAGATTTGTTCTGCAAGAGTTATTACAGGTTTATCGTAGTTGTTTCCTTCAACAATTGGGTAAACATCAATACCGTTAACAAAGTCTTCTATAAGAATTGAAGATATTCCAAGCTTATCAAGTAAAGATGCTTGCTTCGAAGAAATTGTATCACCTTTTCTAATGAATGCCATACCGGTATTAGGGTCAACAACATCTTCAGCTGCCACTTTAAGAATAACCTTTGAAGAGAGTGGCTCAATAAGTTCATCTCCAACCATAGTTGCCTTAACTCTTCTTACTGAGCAATCATCTTCTTTAACAATGATACCATGGGCAACATCTACCAATCTTCTTGTAAGATATCCTGAATCGGCTGTTCTTAACGCAGTATCTGCCTGTCCTTTTCTTGCTCCATGAGTTGAAAGGAAGTATTCAAGAACTGTGAGCCCTTCTCTCAAGTTTGATAGAATTGGGAACTCAATAATTTTACCAGTTGGACCAGCCATAAGTCCACGGATTCCAGCCATCTGTGTTATTTGTGTTGGGCTTCCACGAGCACCTGATATTGCCATCATGTAGACTGGATCAAAGTTATCAAAATTATTGAAGACGAGTTTCTGAATTTCTTCTGATGCCTTTCTCCAAATTTCAACTACCGCTTCATATCTTTGTGATTCTGATAATAAACCTTCGTTGTACTGAGCCTCTATATGTTCAACTTTTTTCTGTGCTTCTCTTATAACTTTATCTCTCTCTTTAGGTATTTTTATATCGTCGAGACCAATGCTAATTCCGCTAAATGTTGCAAACTTAAAACCAATATCCTTCAAATTATCAAGTAAGATGTCTGTTTTTACAAGACCGTATCTATCATAAAACTCGGAAATAATGCGTTCTAACTGTTTTTTACCAATTACTTCGTTTATGAAAGGATAGTCATCTTCACCATCAAAAATACCTTCGCGAATTTTCATGTTAAAGATAACTCTACCAACAGTAGTATTAAAAATTTTTCCTCTAAAACTGAATCTGATGCTATCGTGCAACTTCAGAAGCCCTTTTTCGTAAAGAAGCTCTACAAGATGTGGATTATCATATATACGTTTACTTTTAGGTTCAGCATTCTTTGATAGTGTAAGATAGTAAATCCCTATAACCATATCCTGAACAGGTGTATCAAGTGGACCACCATGTGCAGGAGAAAGTATATTATGAGAAGAAAGCATAAGCATCTTTGCTTCCATCTGGGACTGTAAGGAAAGTGGCAAATGTATTGCCATCTGGTCTCCATCGAAGTCAGCATTAAATGGAGTACACACAAGAGGAGAAATTTGGATTGCTTTACCTTCTATCAATACAGGTTTAAAAGCTTGGATGCTAAGCCTATGAAGGGTTGGCGCACGGTTAAGCAAAACTACATAATTTTTCGAAAGATCCTCAACCGCTTTCCAAACTTCTGGAGTTGGATTCTCGATGAGTTCCTTGGCTTTTTTCTTGTTGTATCCAAGCTTAGAGAGTTCAAAAGTCACAAAAGGTTTAAATAGTTCAAGTGCCATCTCTTTTGGAACGCCACATTCATCAATTTTTAATTCTGGACCTACAACGATAACGGCTCTTCCAGAATAGTCAACTCTCTTTCCAAGAAGGTTTTCTCTAAACCTACCTTCCTTACCTTTTAAGATATCTGTTAAGGATCTTAAAGGTCTCTTATTTGCGTTAACTACAGGATAAGGTTTTCTTCCGTTGTCAAATAGTGCATCAACTGCCTCTTGAAGCATCCTTTTTTCGTTTTCAAGCATTATATCAGGAGCATTTACTTCATATAATTTCTTTAAGCGATTATTCCTATTTATCACTCTTCTGTAAAGTTCATTAAGATCATCAGAAGCATATTTACCACCTTCAAGCGGGACCAAGGGCCTTAAATCAGGAGGTATAACAGGTATAACGGTCAAAACCATATCCTCAGGCTTTCTGTTATTGTTTAAAAGTCCTTCAACAACACTTAAGAGTCTTACTGCGCTACTCTTTTCTTGCGAAGAACCACTTTTAAGTTTTAAAAGGGCTTCTTCTCTTAACTTATTCAAATCCACATGCTCAAGTAATTCTTTTATTGCCTCTCCGCCCTTCTTTGCAACAAAATCAAGATTCTCTTCAAATCTATACATGTAGTACTCTTCTTCAGAGAGGACTTGTTTATACCTTAATTTTGTTTTCTTCGGATCTGTTACAACATATGCTACAAAATAAATAATTTTCTCTACATCCTGAGACTTCATATCGAGAAGAAGCGCAATATAGTTTATGTTGTTCTTGAAGTACCATATATGAGCAACGGGTGTTGCAAGTTGAATATGTCCAAAACGTTCCCTTCTTACGCTTGATGGTAAAATTTCAACTCCACAGTTAGGACATTTTAAACCTTCATATTGCTTTCCCTTCAGTTTTCCACAATGGCACTGATAAGAATGTACTGGTCCAAATATTTTTTCACAAAAAAGCCCGTCAGGTTCAGGAAGATAATTCCTATAACTATAAGTATCTCCTCGCTTAACCTCTCCGTGAGACCACGATAGGATCTCTTCAGTTGAGGCAAGCAAAATTTTCAATGCTTTTATATCTGCTTTATTCAAAAGATTCACCCCCTATTATTACTCTTCAGTCTCTTTCTTGTTGTGTTGAGCTTCTTGTATTATTTTTTCGGCAATCTTTGGAGGTACAGGCTCATAATGTGAATGTTCCATTTTAAATTCGCCGGTTCCTTGAGTAATAGAGTTGAGATCATTTGCGTAATTGAGCAATTCGGCAAGCGGAACATATGCTTCAATTATCTGTTTTCCTCCCTCACTCTTCATACCTATAACTCTTCCTCTTTTTGCGTTGAGATCTCCAATAACATCACCCATATATTGCTCATCAACTATCACAATTACTTTCTCAATTGGTTCAAGAAGAATTGAATTTCCCTGTTCAAGTGCCTTTTTAAGGGCCATTGATCCTGCAATTTTGAATGCAAGTTCTGAAGAATCTACTGGGTGATAAGATCCATCAACAACTGCAACTCCAATATCCGTAACAGGATAGCCTGCAAGGATCCCTTCTTCCATTGCTTCCTTGACGCCTTTTTCTACCGCCGGGATATACTGCTTCGGAATAGCACCACCAAAGATTCTACTTTCAAAACTATACTCTTTACCCCTTTCAAGCGGTTCAACCTCAAGGAAACAATGTCCGTATTGACCATGACCACCAGTCTGTTTCTTGTATTTACCTTCAACCTTCACTTTTGTTGTAATTGTCTCGCGATATGGGACCTTAGGTATTGTTAATTCAATATTCACTCCATATCGACCACTTAATTTTTCCATAATAACAGAAAGATGCGTTTCGCCTATACCTGAAATAAGTTGCTCCTTCGTTTCCAAATTTTTTGAAATCCTCACTGTAGGATCTTCTTCCGTTATCTTAGAAAGGCCTATACTCATTCTATCTTCATCGGTCTTTGTCTTCGGTCTCATTGCCCTTGTAAGCATTGGTTCAGGGAATTCAATTTTTGGAAATTCAATTGGATTATCTTTATCGCAAAGCGTATCATTTGTTTGAGTAACTGTAAGTTTAGTAATAACTGCAATATCGCCTGCAATGACCTCATCAACAGGTTCTTGAGTTGCACCCATCATAAATATAATCTGACCAGTCTTTTCCAAAACACCTTTTGAAGAGTTATACACGGTTGAGTTTGATTTTAAAACACCAGAATAAACCTTTGTAAACGAAAGCTTACCAACATATGGATCTGACAAAGTTTTGAAAACAAATGCTGAAAGAAATTCATCTGATGCAACTCTTCTTGTTTCTTTTTCTCTTGTATTTGGATTTATACCTGTTACCTCTCCTAACTCTTCTGGACTCATCATTACATCACTTATAAAGTTAAGAAGTTCATCGAGACCAACAAGTCCTATCGCAGAACCAAAAAGCACTGGATATATATTTCCTTTAGTATAAGCACTCTTTAATCCATTGTTTATTTCTTCCTGGGTAAGCTCTTCACCACCAAGATACTTTTCAAGGAGAGCATCATCTGATTCTGCTGCAATCTCAATTAATTCATGCTTAAAATTCTCTAAGTTCTGATTTGAAAAGACTGAATCCACTTTAACAAATTTACCGCCCTCAAAAACAGGATAGTTTATAGGAATTGCCTTTGGCCCAAAGAAATCTCTAACTACTTTTACGATATGGTCAATATCGACTCCTTCAACATCAACTTTGTTTATAAAAATCGCACGTGGTTTATTTTCATTTTCTAAAAACTTCCAGTATTTCTTAGTTTGAATTTCAATACCACTTGTTGCGTTAATAAGCATAATTGCATTCTCAGAAGCTCTTATTCCACTTAATACTTCTCCAACGAAATCAGCATAACCTGGTGTATCTAAGAAATTAATCTTTATTCCATTATGCTCAACCGGAATAATGGATAAGCTTACACTAAATTTTCTATTCTTTTCTTCAGGTTGATAATCAGAGACAGTGTTTCCGTCTTCAACCCTTCCCATCCTTGAAATGACCTTTTTCTTAAAAAGAATTGCCTCTAATAAAGTCGTTTTTCCTGCATTTCCGTGAGAAACAAGAACTACATTTCTAATTTTGTTAGTTGCTTGAGCCTTCATCTAACTCCTCCTTAACCATTTTTCCAAGATTTATTTTTGTTGTTATTTTAGGTAAGAAAGGTTCTTTAACCTTCTTCTCCTCTTTCTTGGTAGGTAATACCTTTAGGTCAATTGCAAGACCTCTCAAGGTTCTCTGTAATACGTTAAATGATTCAGGGATTCCAGTTTCAAATATTGTTACACCTTTAGAAATTGCTTCATATGCACGCTTTCTTCCCTCTAAGTCATCGGATTTAATCGTGAGCATTTCATGGAGAAGATTTGCAGCACCATATGCTTCAAGTGCCCAAACTTCCATTTCTCCTAATCTTTGACCGCCAAACTGCGCCTTGCCGCCAACTGGTTGTTGAGTTATTAATGTATATTTACCAACTGCCCTTGCGTGAATCTTATCCTCTGCAAGATGATTAAGTTTGAGGAAGTATGCTTCACCGACTGTAACTTTATATTCAAAAGGTTTACCTGTTCTTCCATCATAAACAGTCATCTGTCCAGACTCTTCAAGGTTTGCCTTCTTAAGGAGATTTCTAACATCCTTTTCAGATGCACCAATGAAAGAAGGGGTTACAACTCTAACATTTAGATTTCTTGCCGCAATCCCCAAATTTGCTTCAAGTATCTGACCAATATTCATTCTCGAAGGGACTCCAAGGGGACTCACTATAACATCAATAGTTGTACCATCTTCAAGATATGGCAGATCTTCTTCAGGAACAATTTTACTTACAACACCTTTATTACCATGTCTTCCTGCAAGTTTGTCTCCAACAATAATTTTTCTTTTCTTTGCAACGAATATTTTTATAAGCTTCAAAGCATTCTTTGTTAATTCGTATCCTTCTTCTCTTGAGAAAACCTGAACATCTATGACAACTCCACCTTCTCCGGGTGGCACAACAAAAGAACTATTCTTTAAATTACTGTTTCGATTACTCCACAAACTTCTCCAGATTTTCGCCTCATTTGACTCTTCCTCTTCCGGGAATGGAGTTACTTTACCAACAAGGACATCACCTGGTTTTACTTTAGAACCAACTTTTACTATTCCTCTTTCATCAAGGAAACGTAAAGCTTCTTTTCGAACATCTCTTATATCTGGAGTAAGCTCTTCGGGGCCTTGTTCTGTCTCATGAACCTCAACAGTATATTCTTTAATGTGAATAGAAGTAAATTTATCTTCACTTACAAGCCTTCTACTTATTACAATAGCATCCTGATAGTTATAGCCATACCACGAAAGATATGCAATTAGTACATTTATACCAAGAGCCAATTCACCATTCTTAGTTGCATATCCATCGGCAAGAGGCATACCCTTTTTTACAATATCACCTTTTTTAACAATAGGTCTTTCATTTCTGCAAGTATCTTGGTTTGTTCTCTCAAATTTTCTTAACTTATAAACAACCTCTTCTCTCACTTTGACTTTATTAACACCTGCTTCTGCAAGTTTTCTGAGTTTATCAAGATTTATAAGTTCTCCTGCTTTAATAATAACTTCTCCTTTTTCGTTTGTGTAGTCTTTTGCAACAACTCTGTCAATGATATCCTCGTTAATCTTTCCAAGATTAAAAGTCTCAACTTCCTGTGGAGAATAAACAAGAAGATCAGTAATTCCTTTGCTATAGAGTTCATGAAGTAACTCTTCTGTTATCTCTTTTTCAAACCTAAGCGTTTTTTTGGTATTTGTAAGCGTTCCAAATAGACTCTTGCCAATAATATTTTTTCCCAAAGCAGTCAACGACAAGATAAACACTGGTTTTGTAACTACTTCTCCATTCTCCTCAACTTTAATTTCCTTAACTCCACTCTGCTCATAGAGTCTATTCAGTTTTGTGTCAGATATTTTCTGTCCTTCTTCAATAAGGGGTTTTCCTTTTTTGTTCACGATGGTTTCTCTTGCAACAAGACCTATCAAATCGTCATTACGCTCTTTCTCAAAGCAATTTGTAATTGAAAACTTCTGAATTTTGTCAGAATCAATTATTGAAATCTGTTCAATGCCATGAGTGATAAGTTTATCTACAATTTGAGGAGTTATCTTTTCACCGACAAGTTTATAATAATCCTCTATTTCGGGTTTTATATCAAGAAGCACAATTTCCTTTTGTTTTGCTCTATTTAATAAACTTTGCTTAAGATCAGAGGCTTCTCTATAAACAGAAACATCAACGGTCTTTGCATCATTTGGAACAATATGAATTTCACTGCCATCAACATATGATATAATTCCATCATGCATTGAAAGAGGTAAATCGAGGTCATCAACTGCAATTTTTGATTCATAACCTGTTGAAACTCTTGGAAGATCAGGATCCAACAGTGGAACTGCTTGACGCTGCATATTGCATCCCATCAATGCCCTGTTCGCATCATCATGCTCAAGAAAAGGAATGAGTGATGCAGAAGGACTTATTACTTGTTGAGGAGACACATCCATAAGTTGAACTAACTCCTTTGAAACAAGTTGTGGAAGGATTTCTCCTGACTCAGTTCTTTTTCGTGCAATGACTAATTCCTCAGTAATCCTACCCTTTTCATCAACAGGAGTGTTTGCCTGCGCTATGATATATTTTTCCTCTTCATCTGCTGTTAGATATAAAATTTCATTGGTTACAACACCATCTTTTACAATCCTATATGGAGTTGTTATAAAGCCGTATTCATTAACACTCGCAAACATTGTGGGAGAATTAATGAGTCCTATGTTCTGACCTTCTGGCGTTTCAATAGGACAAATTCTTCCATAATGTGAAGAGTGGACATCTCTTACTTCAATTCCGGCTCTCTTTCTATGTAAACCGCCTGCACCTAATGATGTTAATCTTCTCTTATGAGTTAATGATGCAAGGGGATTGGTTTCTTCCATGAACTGTGATAATTGGCTTACGCCAAAGAATTGTCTCAACTGACCTGTAATTGCTTTATTACTAAAAATAGAAGGAATTGTTATCTCTTCTGGCTTCTTAATTGCAATTGCTTCCCTTGCGCTTCTTTGAACTTTCAAGGCGCCTTTCTCAAATTCTTCAGAAATTAGTTCACCGACAGTCCTCACTCGTCTATTTGCAAGGCTATCAATATCGTCTTCTTTTTCAATGCCTTCTCTTACTTTAATAAGGTGCGAAATAATATCTACAAAATCATCTTTTGTGAGGATATGATCATCCCTTTTTACATTAAATTTTTTATTAATTTTATATCTTGAAACTGGATAGTATTCATTTCTCCGAGGATCCATTAAAATATTATGAACAAGCTCTTCAGCTGCTTCTAACGTCACCCTTTCTTTTGGATGGAAAATTTTATAAATTTCGATTTTTGCTTCATCAGAGTTATTGGTTTTATCCTTCTTAAGCGTTTGCTCCACCCAATAGTCATAACCTTCAACCTTGACAGAATAACGTAGGATGTTTTCTTCACGCAACTTTTCAAAAGATTCCTCTTGAAGAATTGTCCCCTTCTTAATAATAACTTTACCTTCAGAGTTTTTAATATCCTCGGCAAGCTTCTTACCGATAACGACATCGTATGAGAAGGGAGATGTAGTCATGACGTCAACTGTCATGGTCTGATAGAATTTCTCGAGAATTTCTTCATTGTTCTTAAAACCAATCGCCTTTAAAACTACCGTAACAGGAAGTTTTTTCATTCCCTTCTTCAGCCGAATGTACATCACATTGTCTTTGCCAACTTCCATTTCCATCCAGTTACCTCTGTCGGGAATGATTGTAACAATATAATTAGTAAAACCACTCTCTACATCTTTTTCACTTTGAAAGTAAACACCGGGGGATCTTATTAACTGTTGGACAACGACTCTCTTCTTTCCATTGATTATAAAAGTGCCATCAGGAAGCATTCTTGGTACATCAGCAAGAAGAGCCTCTTGTTCCTTAATCTCACCTGTATTTTTATAGATCAATCTGAATCTACCTTTAATTGAAACCTCGTATGTAGTTCCAACCCTAATACAATCTTCTGGAGTCCTCAAAGGCTCACCAACAGAATATGAAACAAACTCTACACGTATATTCTTTGTATCTATAGGGAAGATCCTCTGAAGAATTTCCCCTATTCCCTCGTTTAAAAACTTTTCATAAGATGAAATTTGAACACTCAGCAAATTAGGTAAAGGTATACTCAGTTTTGTTTTTCTAAGGTCTAAAATTTTATCCATCATACCTCCTTAAGCAAATACGCAATTTGATATTATACAAAATTCCAAAATTTAGTCAAGCTTTTTTTCTTTTCTAAAAGTTCCAGATTTTCCCCCAGTCTTTTCTAAAAGATAAATCTCTCTTATTTCTATATTCTTGTCAATTGATTTACACATATCATAAATAGTCAGTGCAGCGACTGAAACGCTCGTAAGAGCTTCCATCTCTGCACCAGTTTTTGCTTTCAATTCGACAAAACTTTCAATTTCAATTGATGGAGGCTCATCAACCAATCTAAAAGCTAAATCAGAAAAAGTAATATTAAGAGGATGGCAAAGAGGAATTAATTCAGATGTCTTTTTTGATGCCATAATACCTGCAATTTTTGCAACAGTCAATACTTCCCCTTTTTGAATGTCACCAAGTTTTATTTTTTCAAGGGTTTCCTTTGAAAGTAAAATTTTTGCAAATGCTCTTGCAGTCCTTAAAGTCTCGTCTTTATTTGTTACATCCACCATGTATGCTTTGCCGCTCTTATCAAATTGGCTCATTTTTTATCCCCCCAATTCTCTCATGTTTTCAATGAATTCTTTCGAACCAATTTTAATTTCCCCGTGTCCTGCAGGTTTAACAAAAACAGCACTTTCAAATTTGCTTCTCAAAAGCTCAAAATCTCTATTCTTTACAGCATCTTTTATATCAATATTGATTGTTGAAAACAGACAAGGATAAATCTTATATGTAGATGTAAGCCTTAACCTATTGCAGGAAGAACAAAAATGCTGACTTATTGAAGCAATAAAACCAACCTTGCCTTTAAAACCTTCAATTTGGTAATAGTTAGCAACTTCATGATTTGAATCTTCTATTTTTTTTAAGGTGTATTCTTTCTCAAGAATTTCTATTGCTTTTTTAAAGGCCATAAAATGCCTTTCAAAAAATGGATTACCTTTTACTGGCATCAACTCAATAAATCTTACAATTATATTTTCGTTCTTCGTAAGATTAGCAATTGGCACTATATCTTCTTCGTTAATACCTTTAAGAAGAACTGTATTTATTTTTATAGGAATTAAACCTACTTTTATTGACTCTTCGATTCCTGAAATCACATCATCAAGTTTATCAATAGTTGTAATTTGCGAAAATACATCTCTTCTTAAGGAATCAAGACTTATATTTAACCTTGTCAATTTGGCCTCTTTCAAATCTTTTGCAAGATCTTTAAGGCGATATGCGTTTGTTGTCAAAACGATCTCTTCAAAACCCACATTTGAAGCAATTCTTACAATTTCAACAATATCGCTTCTTAATAGAGGCTCACCACCTGTAATTCTAACCTTCTTAAAACCAAGCGTGCGGACACCTTTTAAAATAAATTCAATATCCTCAAGAGGTGGTTCTTTTGCAATTGCATCATCTTTATATGAACTGCAGTAAGCACACCGAAAGTTGCATCGCTCAGTAACAGAGAATCTAAGATAAGATATTTCTCTCCCAAATCTATCCTTAAGCAAAACTTACCTCCCAGTTTCCGTAAACACCATCATATCCACAATCAAAAATGAGATTACCTTTTCTTATTTCATTTAAATACATTATAGTTTCATTATTAACAAGATGCGCAACATCATCAAGATCTGAAAAAAGCAATAAATTTAGCTCATTACCAAATTCATAAATTAAAGTGAGATAGATTTTCTCTTGTTCTTTCTTTTTGTATGACCTTTTCAAAATTTCTTGCAAAGGAATATAATAGAAATATTTAATCTTTGACAATCCTGAGCTAATGTATGAATCGCTTAATTCCTTAACTCTATGTAATACTCCTTTCGTAAGTGGTTTCCCGCATACAGGACAGATGGACACCGAAAAATCTTGAGTCTTGAATTTACATTTCCTATGTCCATCAAGATAATATTTACCAAGTTGAGGAAAGTTTTCTATTGTAAAGGTGAATAAAACATCCTTTAAATTATAGAACAATTCCTCAAATCCTTTTGAGTGTTTTGTAGCAGTTGCCTCTCTTCCAATATGCAAAGGAGAGTGCGAATCTGAACTTGATAAAACAGGATAATTCTCAAGCTCAGAAATAGAATAAACCATTTTAGGATCAGCACTTAAACCTGTCTCAATAAACAAATTATCTATAAAATCCGTTTCAAAAATTTCACTTATACCACGAAAACCATTTGAGGCGCCTAAAGCTCCGTAATGAGGCGTAAAAATATGTGCTAAGATAACTGGAATATTCGAGTTTACATCCTTTAAAATTCTCAAAAATTCTTTCGGTTCAAGTCTTATATTCGGACGTGCATTTTTTTCAAAATTAGAAAAAGCTTTATAAGCCTTTTGGAAATTTTCGACATCTTTTAGAGTTGGAAATGCAAGCACAATATGAAAACTTTTATTTCCGTTTCTCTCAAAAGTAAGATTTACTTCTCCTGTTAGAATGAAAGGGAAATCGTAAAAATAATAAAATCCGTTATCAAAGGAAAGAATATTTTCTATCTCTTTCCTCCATCTTGGAAGGAAAATATCCCCTGTTCCCAAAATTGTAATTCCTTTCATTTTTGCATATTCAACCATATGAGGAATATCCATAAAACGGCTTGAAGGAATACTAAATAAAGAATGCAAATGGTAATCTAAAATGTCTATTTCTTGCATCTATAAAAAGCAAGTTTCAAAGTGACAAATAAAAATTTTAACGGATCAATAATCTGGTTAATTTTACTCTTAGCTCTATTGGTATAGATAGTATTTATCTCCACAAAGGCAATCTTAAACCCACATTTAGCTGCTTTTATAAGCATCTCAGTATCAAGTTGATATCTTTTTGTCTCGAATTTAATCTTCTTTGCAACTTCTGCTCTTAAAACTCTATACCCTGATTGACTATCAAGAATTTTCGTACCACAAATAACGCTAACAAGAAAAGATGAGAAACTATTTGCAAAGATTCGAAGAGGAGGCATTAATTGTGGCAAAAACTTTCTTGCACCAACTACTATATCATAACCTTCGTTTAACTTGTTTAAAAGTTTAGGAAGCTCGTCTGGGTCGTGTTGTCCATCAGCATCAAGGAGAACAATTGTATCAAAATTATGCTCAATTGCATATCTAAAACCAATTTTAAGTGCATCAGCCTTACCAAGATTTACTTCATTTCTTACAACAAATGCGCCTGCACTTTCTGCAACAGTCTTTGTATCATCAATTGATCCGTCATCAATAACAAGCACAAAATCAACATATTTTCTTGTCTTTATAATAACATCCTTTATGTTGTGTGCCTCATCCTTTGCTGGAATAATTGCAATTAACATGAATACTCCTTAAAATAATCAAAAAAATGATACCACTGAGTTGGATATCTTTTAACAAATTCTTCTAATATAGATGCAAATTTTGAAACATACCTTTTAGAAAATTCACTTTCAGGAAGCGTAAAGTCAATATCAAATTCGTCTGAAAAGTAAACCTTATAGTAACCATTTTCTCTTATAAGAGCAGCAAAAATACTTTTTACCTTTGTTCTATAAGCAAGAATAGATGCGCCCTTGGGAAAGGAAACGTTCCTTCCAAAAAAATTTACACAAACTCCGTCTTTATTAATGTCTCTATCACTAACAATTGTTGCAATTTCGCCATTTTTAACGGCCTTATATGCACCAAGAAATCCTCCTTGAAAAGGGTGGACTATTACATTGAATCTCCTGCGCAATTCTTCGTAAAACTTTTCAACTTCAATATCTTGCTGGGGAAGACCAATACCGTGAGCTTTAAAGCCAAGAGATCCAACAAGAACGCCGGCAACTTCCCAATTTCCAAGATGCGCAGTTGGTATAACAAGACCGCCATTTTGAGTTAGTTCTTTAAGTTTCTTAAAAACTTCTTCTTTTGGTGTGAGTATTTTTATCTTATCAAATCCCTTAACAACAACTATAAAATAATCTGCAATGTTCAAAGCAAAGTTTTCGTAAAATTCAATTCCAAGTTTATACAAACTAAACCTATTCTTATTTGTTATTATCTTTATATTATTCAAGACATAATTCCTTTTTCTATCAAACCAAAATGAAAAAAAACCTAACAGTTTTGCTGTTAGATAAACAAAAGATACAGGCATTATCTTTACATATTTTTTGCCTAACTTATACCAAAATGAGAGCATTTTTCTGTTAGCCAAATCTATTTCTAAACCAAAGTAACCCTAAAATAGTTTTTCCATCTATAATCTTTCCACTATCAAGTAGCTTCAAGGCCTCGTTTTTTTCAATAAAGGTAATACTCACATCTTCACCTAAATCTAAATTCTTTTTGCCTTGTTCAAAATCATCTGCATAAAACATATAGAGTTTTTCATCTACAAATCCAGGAGATGGATAAAATTCATAAACAAAACTCAAATTTTTTGGTATAAAACCTGTCTCTTCTTCTAATTCTCTTCTTGCACAATCAAACGGAGTTTCCCCTTCCTCAATCCGTCCAGCGGGAAACTCCAAAATAAAATCTTCAAGTGTAGGTCTAAATTGCTTAACAAATATAAACTTCCCCTCATAAAAAGGTACTATAAAAGAAGCATTACCGCCATACGTAACAACCTCACGCAACCATATACTTCCATCTCTATTTTTGACTTCCTTAAGAATTATTGAAAGGAGCCTTCCTTTAAAAGCAACTTCTTTTCTTACAACTTGCACTTTTTTAATGTCCTCTTATAATATCCTTAATCTTCAAAAGCCTTGCTATATTTTCTCGATCCATCTCCTCCAATTTTCCTTCAATATATTTGATCGTTTCTTCAAGATTAGGGATCATTACATATTCAAGGGCATTTACTCTTCTTCTGACTTTTGCAACTTCAAGAGCAATTGAATAAAGTTCTTGTTCAAGAGAGGCAAGCTCTATAATTCGTTCAATAAGCTTGAGAATTTCAAGAAAAGTATAATCAAGCATTACAGGTGTCAAGGAATATGGATAGGCAATAGGTGAACCGCTCATTTTAACGCTAAACGTAGGATACTTGACATTCATAACATTTACAAGCTTATAAGAAAGTTCAGTACTAAAATTGCCCCCCTCTAAAAGGGAATCAAGCATATCTTCCTCTATATCTTGAGTAGAAATTTGGAACTTCTTCAAAGCCAAAACAAATTTTTCATCAAAATCCTTTCTCAGTTCAATATATCTCTTTGAAACATCAAGAAAATTCTTCATCAAACCTTCAAGTTTGTCTTTTAAAAGCTTATGTCCTCTCTTTGCAAGGACGAGTCTCTCCTTTAAACGGAGAAGTTCCATCCTTGTAGGATTTACATTAAGAAGCATTGCTTTCTACCTCTTTTTTAAGATACTTTGAAAGATATTTTTCAATGAACTGTGGCTTTACTCTCTTAAGCTCTTCAACTGGAAGCATTGAGAGAAGTTTCCAACCTATTTCAAGCGTTTCTTCTATTGACCTATTTTCATATTCACCCTGTTTTACAAAATTTCTTTCAAACTCATCTGCAAATTTTACATGCAGTAAGTCTACAGGCGTTAATGCACTTTCACCTAAAACTGTTAAAAGCTCACGGGCCTCTCTTCCTCTTGCATAACTTGCAAAGAGTTGGTTCATTATGCTTGCATGATCTTCTCTTGTTTTTTCTGGACCAATTCCCTTATCCTTTAACCTCGACAAACTTGGCAATACGTCAATTGGAGGATAAATACCTTGCTGATATAGGCTTCTACTTAAGAAGATCTGTCCCTCGGTAATATAACCGGTTAAATCGGGAATCGGGTGAGTTTTGTCATCTTCTGGCATTGTTAATACAGGAATCTGAGTTATAGATCCTTTTTTACCTTTGATTCTTCCTGCTCTCTCATAAATTGTGGCAAGGTCGGTATACATATACCCAGGGTATCCTCTTCGCCCCGGAACCTCTTTTCTTGCCGCAGAGATTTCACGAAGTGCCTCACAATAGTTTGTCATGTCAGTCATAATAACAAGAACGTGCATTCCGAGTTCAAATGCAAGGTATTCAGCAGCCGTAAGACCAAATCTTGGAGTTGCAATTCTTTCAATAACAGGGTCATTTCCCAAGTTTATAAACATAACTGATCGCTCTAATGCACCAGATTCTCTAAAGCTATTGATAAAGAAGTTTGCCTCTTCAAAGGTAATACCCATTGCAACAAAAACAACTGCAAATTTCTCTTCTTTTCCTAAAACCTTTGCCTGTCTTGCAATTTGAGCTGCAAGTTGAGCATGAGGTAATCCAGAACCGGAAAATATAGGCAATTTTTGTCCTCTTACAAGCGTATTTAGACCATCAATTGCTGAAACTCCTGTTTGTATAAACTCAGATGGATAATCTCTTGCGTATGGATTAATAGGGCTCCCATTTATATCAAGCTTCTTATCTGGAATTAGTGGCGGTGCTCCATCAATAGGTTTACCTGATCCATCAAATATTCTTCCCAAAATATCAGGGGAAACACCCAACTCAACGCCATGACCTAAAAATTTAACCTTTACCTCACCAAGACTTAAACCAGATGTTCCTTCAAAAACCTGAATTAGGGCCATATTTCCATTAACTTCGAGAACTTGACCTCTCTTAATTGAGCCATCAGCCGTTTTAATTTCTACAATCTCGTTATAGGTAGCTTTTTCAACATTATCAACTATAAGCAAAGGTCCTGCTATCTCTTTGGCGGTTGTATATTCCTTAGGCATATTGCACCTCACCTAAAAGTGAATCAAATGACTGCTTTATTTTTTCTTCAATTTCATCAAACTTTTCTAAATTCTTCTCAGAAATAAATTTTGCTCTTGATATATCAATTCTTACAGGAAGAGATACAATTTTCTCTAATTCAATACCTTTTTTCAAAGCCTCTTCTGCAAAATTTGCAAAAGTAAAAATCAACTTTATCATCTTGTATTGTTTCTTTAAAGACGTATATGTATCTTCAGGATCAAAAGCATCCTGCTGCAAAAAATCTTCTCTTATAGAACGAGCAATTTCAAGGGTAAGCCTATCATGAGAAGAAAGAGCATCTATACCAACAAGTCTAACCATTTCCTGAAGTTCTGCTTCTTTTCTTAAAATAGAAAGTGCTCTTGCCCTATATTCATTCCAACCAACACCTGCATTCTTATCATAAAACGACTTCAGTTGATCTGCATACATTGAATAGCTTCTTAACCAGTGAATTGCAGGGAAGTGCCTTGCATACGCCAGCGTTGCATCAAGCGACCAGAAGACTCTTACTGTTCTTAAAGTTGCCTGTACTACAGGGTCAGAAAGATCTCCTCCCGGAGGAGAAACTGCACCAATAACACTCAAACTTGAAACTACATCTTCTTTACCAAGCACATATACCTTCCCAGCTCTTTCGTAAAAAGACGAGATCCTTGATGCAAGATATGCTGGATATCCTTCCTCTCCCGGCATTTCTTCAAGTCTTCCTGACATTTCTCGCATTGCCTCAGCCCAACGTGAGGTTGAATCCGCCATAAGAGCAACATTATAACCCATATCCCTATAATATTCGGCTATAGTTATTCCTGTAAAAACTGATGCTTCTCTTGCTGCAACTGGCATATTTGATGTATTAGCAACAAGAACTGTCCTTTCCATAAGCGGTCTTCCTGATTTTGGATCTCTGAGTTCAGGAAATTCAATAAGGACATCCGTCATTTCGTTTCCTCTCTCGCCGCATCCAATAAACACAATTACATCAGCATCAGCCCATTTTGACAATTGGTGCTGCACAACAGTCTTACCACTTCCAAATGGTCCTGGAACGCAAGCAGTACCACCTTTTGCAATTGGGAAGAACATATCAATGGTTCTCTGACCTGTTACAAGAGGTTCATCGGGTGGAACACGCATTTTTACAGGTCTTGCAAGCCTAACAGGCCATTTATGGTACATTTTTAATTCAATATTTTTCTCACCATCTTCAAGGATTGCAATAACTGTATCTACATTGTAGTCGCCTTCTTTTACAATTTTTAATACTTTTCCTTTAACATTTGGCGGAACAAGTATTTTATGTTTAATCAAAGGAGTTTCTTGAACCTCTCCTAAAACATCATTCGAAGATACTTCCATTCCTACTTTTATAGTTGGCACAAAATGCCACAGCTTTTCTCTATTGAGTGGTGCTGCAAAAATTCCTCTTTGAACAAACTCTCCAAACCTTGCCATAAGCTCATCAAGTGGTCTCTGCACGCCATCATATATAGATCCAATAAGTCCCGGTCCAAGCTCAACACTCAGGGGCATTCCGGTAGAAAAGACAGGTTCATTTGGGCCAATTCCAGAAGTATCTTCATAAACTTGAATTGAGGACATATCTCCTCTGACTTCGATTATTTCGCCAAAGAGCCTCTTTTCTCCAACATATACCATCTCGTACATTTTTGCATTAGGTATACCTTTTGCAACCACAAGAGGCCCTGCTACTTTTACAATCTTACCTACTCTTTCCTCCATATCTATTTTCCTCCACTGGTTTTTCCTAAAATATTAATACCAATAGCCTTCTCTACAACCTCTCCTATCATTTTGACTGTTTCGCCACTCGACTCAATAGTAGGAAGCATCATAATAGCAGGTAAAGGTGACGTCTTCTTTGCGATAAAATTTTTAACTGCCGAAGCATAGCTTTCTTCTGTAAGTATTATACCGTATGAATTAGTTTTAGTAATTTCTTTAAGCTTTGAAATAAACTCAACATTGCTACCCACAACAAACATTTCAATTCCAAAACTCTTTAAAAGTATCCCTAATCTTTTGCTTCCAACAAAAGCGATCCTATTCATAAGCAAACTCCAATTCTGGAATCTCTGTAGGACTTACCCCATGATATAGGGCATAGGCAAGCTTTTGCAACAAGCTTGCCTCATAATCCAACCTCAAAAGGTACACAAAAATAGGCTCAATTCCTTCGTTAAAATATTTTCCTTTATCAAAAAATCTCCTCAATGTATCAATTTCAAGAGTTTCGTATGTTTCATCAAGCTCTTTCTCTGAATAAAAGGCCCTCGAATAGTTTAGGAAATGTGACAACTCTTCGAAATTTCTAACCTTAGTTAGGATATCTCTCTTTTCAAGTCGAGCATAAAGGTATTCCACCAACTTATTAAAATCATTTTCGTTGATGAAATTATTCTTCACGAAATTATAATTTCGCATAAGTATTTTAAGAACAGTATTGTTTATAAATTCAGAGTAAAATTCAACAATAAAATCACTATTAGTTTTCTTTGCATTTTCCCAAATAAAATTAAGATAATACACATCAATCACTAAAGGCCTAATATAAGATGGAAGTCCAGCCTTAAGCTCTTCAAAACATTTACATAGTTCTAGTGGAACTTTACAGGGACTCTTTAATAATAAATCAGTAAATCCATTGTTAAAAGCTACATCTCCTAAGGCAATCTTCTTTAATAAAAGAAAATACTCTTTTGACTTAAAAAATACATCAATAAAATCTTTTAGATCGAACTTAGAAATTTCATTAAATTCAGATTTTTTTCGATTTTCAATTGCCTTCTTTACTGACTCAAAATCAACATCTTCAAGGAAATTCTTATAAGGATAATTCTGTAAAACTTCAACAAACCCTTTAAAGTCCTTTTTTACAAGCTCCTTAAAAACACTATCACCCATAAGATAAGTTTCAAGTACCTTTACTCTACCGCAAAGGAAATCATATTGACTTTTAGATTCTATCTTGAATGAAAAGTTCACCATTATCCGAAAATCTCCTTTGCAATTTCAATCTCTTTTTCTTCTCTAAACGAATCAACTAATTCGTCAATAGAATCATCGATTTCGAAATTTGGCGATTTAATTATCAAGCCACCTTTGATATTTATAGGAGATTCCTCGATTTTTACGTCGTTTAATTTCAAATCCTGGTAGATAAGTTTCTCAAAGTCCTTACCAAATTTTTTCAAATCATCTCCATTTAGATACACAGTGGAGCCATCAACTACATCTCTCTTTAGAAGAGTTATTAACATTTTCTTATAAGATTTCTCATCTTTCATCATCATTGATTTTAAATGCTCAAAAAATTCATCGAGAATTTCCTTCTTTTTTAAAAGTTTTTTCTTTTCTATTTTCGAAATTTCAATAACTTTAGCACGGTCAAATTCTTCATCAATTTCCCTTTTCAATCTTTCGAGTCTTGCTTGATATTCTTCATCAAGTTGTTTTTTAAATTTGGAAAATTCTTCTTCTAAATCTCTTTTAGCGGTCTCAATCATCTCTTCCGCTTTCTTTTTTGCAGAATTGATGATGAGATCTTTAATTTTTTCTATTCCCATGTCCAATTAAAAGACTGCTTTTGAAATCCAAAGAGAGAGCAAAACACCTGAAAGAAGTCCAAGAATAGCATAGGTTTCAACAAGTGCTGGGAGAAGAATTGCACGCCCGCTTTCTTCTGGCCTCTTCGCAGTCAAATCTAAAGCACCTAATGCAGAATGTGCCTGATCAAGTGCAGTCTTAAATTCTACAAGCCCAATAAAAATCCCTACAAAAAGTGCCGCAATGCCTTGGGAAAGACTTGCCTTGGGAGTACCTGCAACAAACCCAAAGAATTGAAGCATCAAAAACATTACAACAAGCGAATAGAATCCCTGTGTTCCTGGAAGCGCCATAATAACAAGTGTTTTACCGAAGAGTTCTGGTTTTTCAGAAAGAATTCCACCTGCATGAGAAGTAGTCCTTGCAATACCAATACCAGATCCTATTGCTCCCATTGCAGCTACCAAAGCAGCGCCAATTGCAACTAACATTGGTCCATTAAATACACTCATTTCACCTAACCTCCTAATTTTTTTTATTTAATCTAATATTTTTAAATTCAAACCCTAATGGCTTGAATTCATAACCACCCAAATCATAAAACCTTCCAAAAAACTCAAGGAAATTTAAACGTATTGAATGAATAAACGCACCTAATACGTTCATAAATAAAGCAAGTGCATGAAGAGAAATAAGTATTATAAATGTTACAAAAACACCAATGGGTCCGAGAATTTCTCCTATCACTCTTGCCATTAGATTGAATGAAGATGCAAGAATGCCAGAACTTAATCCTAATGCAAACAATCTGAGATAAGAAAGAGTATCACCTAAAAATCCAGAAATTCCGTAAGAACTTCTAATACCGTAGAGATTTACAAGCGCTGCTATTGGTTTGAAGAAAGGAGTTCTAATTGACATCCACCCGCCTATTAAAATAAATGTGAGACCTAACAAAATAAGCATATTATCAATTAATTTTAAGGTTGGGTTCGAACCTATAACTGCAACCATAACAATACCAGGCAAAAACAGTAGCCATCCCACACCATTAAAAATTGCATCTAAAAAGGCTCTGTTTCTAATTTTAACTATAATACTTACAAGTACGCCAATCATTTGTGAAGTAAAACCAATTATTAAAGACAAAATCATAAATTGAACAGAGCCATCCGGAGATGTTGGATCAATAACTTGTATTTTTGACATCAGTTGGGTAAGGATGAAGTTTGGAAAATACAGAGAAAGAATGTTGCCAAAAAATGAGTTTGTCATCAATCCAACAAATATTGACATCAAGCCGCCATAGAAAAGAATCATAAAAAATTTCCAAGCACCTAAATTACGCTTATACTTATTAGCAAAAGTAATTCCAAATAAGGCAGTCAAAAATCCGTATCCTACATCTCCAAGAGCAAAACCAAAGAATGTAGTAAACAAAATAGCAACAAGTATTGTAGGATCAATATTTGAGTAAGAAGGAAAACCAAACAATCTAACAAGGAATTCAAAAGGTCTAAATAAGGTTATATTCCTGAGGCTAACAGGAACGAGGTCATTTGAACTTGTTTCAAGTTCAAAAACTAAGAAATTTAACTTGGTAATATTAGAAGTTAAATAATCAAAATCAGTTTCTTTTACATATCCTTTTGTAACAAGAACTACATTGCCTTCTATAAAGGAGGATAATGACTTTTCCTTTGAAGAAAGTGAATTATAGTAATCCTCTAAAATGAGAAGTTTCCTTTTTTCCTTATATGATTCAGCCACTTTTGAACGAATTATACGCTCTTCCTCTTCAATTTGTTTTAACCTTCTTTCTATTCTTTCTACCTCTTCCTCAAAATAACCTGACAAATTTTCAGGTGGTGTAAGAATTTCGATTGAATAGTCCCCTATAAGGGCATTAACATTATCCTTTTCTTCATTTAGATAAAGCACAAAAATACTTACTCTATTTTTATCAGCTTTAAAAGTATGCAAAAATAGATTTTTTACTCTCTCATCAGAAACAAATTTATCAAAGTTTTTCTTATTTAACAAGCCAATAAAAGAGGAAGTTCTTTTAGTTCCCCTTAAAATAGAAAATTGGAATGGAAAACCAGAAAAAACCTTTAGGTTTTTCTTTTCTTCAAGAAGCTTTGTTCTTTCTAATTCAATTTCATGAAGTCTATTTCTTAAAGAATTAAGTTCATTATAGAGTTTATCTAAATTAAATTCATTAATAACATTTTCAAATTCATCGGCGTCTACATCAAAATCCTGTGGCAAAAAGCCTTGTATTAAACCTTGCTTTTCAAGGTTTAAATCTTTATAAATCGAGAGAATCGACGAAATTTTATAAATTTCATCTTCAAAAGTCTTCTCGGGAATTGCGGTTTTAAAATTTTCAAAATTTGAAATAATCTCTTCTGAGACGCTTTCAAGATGAAAAACATTCAAGTCAAAAAGTGCATCGAGTAATTCCTTTTTTCTTTTTACGCTCCCAAGGATAGCAATCTTCTTAACCTTCTCTATAGCCATAGCTAAAAACCTCTTTTAGGTATTTATCAAAAAGTTCATTTGCTTTTGTTTTATAGGATTTTTCCAGGTTTTCAAGTTCACTTTCAAAATGTTTTTTGAATGTTTCAATTTCCTTAATGAGATTCTTTTGTTTCTCCTCTCTATAAGTTTTTGATTCGGTTTCTATTTTTCTTTCAACTTCGTTTCGAAGATCAATCATCTCTCTTTTAATTTCTTCTTTCATTTTCTGAATCTTTTCCTGGGCTTCTTTTATAATTTTTTCTCCCTCTTCTTCAAATTCTCTTACAGTGTTTAAAAGGTCTCTTTCAAGCATGATTACTCTCCTTTCACAACTCTTATTGCAATTTCACTTCCATATCTTATTGAACCTTGAACAAGACCACCTTTCTCAAATACTTCCTCTGTAAATTCAATACAATCATTGTTTATAACCATGCCTGGTGCAAGAACAGGAATTCCTGGTGGATATGGTGCAACAATTCCCCAAGAAATCCTTCCGAGAGATTCCTTAAGGGGCACAACTTCAAATTCCTTTTGGAATGCCTCAAATGGTAACATTGCAAATTGAGGTGCTTCTGGAAACTTTGGCATTCTTACAGTACTCTTTTCTTTACGTGGTTCAATCTTCTTTAAAACGGATACAAGTGTATCTATATCCCTTTTTGATGTACCTATGGTTATAAATAATAGCACATTTTGAAGATCTGCAAGCTCAATTTCAATTCCATTTTTATTTAAAATATGCTCAAATTCAAAGCCTGAGTAACCCAGTTCTTGAACGTTTATAGTAAGTTTAATTGGATCAAAGGCATATATATCATCCCCATTTATTATTTTCTCAGTAATTACCTTAAATCCATCTAAAGCTGAAATGCGTGCCCTTGCATACTCTGCAACTTCGATTGCTTTATCCCACATCTCTTTCCCGTGCAAAGCCATCTCACGCCTTGCAACATCAAGAGCAGTCATAAAAATATATGAGGGACTTGAACTTTCAATGATACTTAGAATTTGTTCAATACGATCTACATTTACTTCCTTAGATGGAATATGTAAAAAAGATGTTTGTGTCAAAGTGGGTAATGTTTTGTGGGCACTTTGAGTTACAAGATCGGCACCTAAATAAATGGCCGATTTAGGAAACTTCGGATTAAAAGGAAAATGGGCTCCATGCGCTTCATCGACAAGCGCACGCATACCATTTTCATGAGCTAAATCAATTATATCCTTAATTCTCCCTTGAAGTCCATAGTAATTAGGAGTTGTTACAAGTACTGCCTTTGCATCAGGATTTTCTTTTATTGCTTTTTCAACTGATTCTGGTTTAACATTCGTAATTATTCCAAATTCATCATTGAATTCTGGCTGAACAAAAACCGGTTTTGCCTTTGCAAGAAGAATTCCACCAATAACAGACCTATGTGAATTCCTTCCAATTATGATTTTCTCATTTTCTTTTACAGAATCAAGAATCATCGCATGCACGCCAGCTGTAGTACCATTAACAAGAAAGATAGTAGCTTCAGTTCCATAAAGAGTACTTGCAAGATTTTCAGCTTCCCTTATAACACCCTGAGCGTAATGAAGATAATCAAGACCCGAAACTTCAGTCAAGTCAAAGTCAAAAAACTTATCACCAAAGAGTCTTTTTAAAATCTTAGGAGCGCCTTTACCTTGCGAGTGACCCGGCATATGAAAAGGAATCATCTTTCGCTTTATATACTTAGAAACTGCTTCATATAAAGGCGCACGTTCTTGTTCCACCTATACCTCCAATCTTATATTTTTTTCTTTGATGGTCGGGATGGTGGGATTCGAACCCACGACCTCTTGGTCCCGAACCAAGCGCTCTAACCAAACTGGGCCACATCCCGTAGTGGTCGGGGCGAGAAGATTCGAACTTCCGACCCCCTGCACCCCATGCAGGTGCGCTTACCAAACTGCGCCACGCCCCGACAACTAAAACTCTTGACCCGCTAAATTATATGAAAACTTTTCAAATTTGCAATACTTTTAAGGCCTTAAGTAAGGAATAAGCCGGATTCTGTTCCTCAAAAGAGGCGGCAGTCATTTATCTCAGCGGCCAACCCGGTAGCGTGAGGGGAGCATCTCTTTGCTACCCTATTTGGCCTTGCTCCAGGTGGGGTTTGCCATGCATAGCCCTGTCACCAGGACTACCGGTGGTCTCTTACACCACCTTTTCACCCTTGCTAACCATTGGTTAGCGGTCTATTTTCTGTGGCACTTTCCCTGGGGTCACCCCCGCTTGGATTTCCCAAGCACCCTGCTCCCAGGAGTCCGGACTTTCCTCAGAAGGACAATATGCCTTCTGCGACCACCTTCCTTACTTAAGGCCTATAAATCACTCTATCTTTAAGTATAATATCTTTCCGCAAATTTCGCAACGTAGAATTTTATCGCCTTTAGTTTCTTTAAGAAACTCAATAAATTCAAGTGGAAGTTTTACTCCACAATTTCCACAATGACCATGGTCAACTTGGGATATTGCACCATCAGGAAAATCTTCTCTTATCGAGAGATACTCTCTTGCAAACTCTAATGGTAGCGTTGAAAGGACACTATCAAACTCTTTATCTAATGCTTCTCTTTCTTCTTTAATCTCTTTTTCGAGTTTATTGTATTCCTCTTGAATATTATTGTATCTATTTTTTAATTTTACAATATTATCACTTATCTCTTTTATCTTTTTTTCCTTATCGGCTATCTCTGAATTTACAAATGATAAACTCTTTTTAAGTTCATCTAATTTTGCGACCAAATTTTCTTCCGTCTTTTTTGCTGCCTTAAGTTCCTTTTGAGTCTTGAACTGGTTTGATTCTATTGCAGTTTGGACACTTTTTAATTCCCTCTCTGTTTCTTCGATTTCACGTTCTATTTCATTTTTTCTTTTTATAAACCCAGACTTTGAAAGGTTTATTTCGTCTATTTCACTTGAAAGGTTTTTTATTTGATCTTCAATTTTCAATTCTTCTTCTATTTCTTTAACTCGTTTTTCCTTTTCATGGGTTATGGTTAATTTGGTTTCAACTTCGTAAAGTTTTTCCAGATATGACATAAATTCCTCCATGGTGGGCCCGCTTGGATTCGAACCAAGAACCAATTGGTTATGAGCCAACCGCTCTGCCGTTGAGCTACGGGCCCAGATTCAAAGTGCATAACTATTTTACACAAAAGTAGATTTTAGTCAAGAGTAAAAACTGAGGAGCTTTAAGCTCCTCAGTTTAACAATCCATAAGACTAACAATTCAACAAACTACTTAGAGTATTCAACCACTTTCCCTTCTTTTACAAAATGACATGCAACATAATGCCCAGAACCTACATCAATTAGTGGTGGTTCCTTCTCTGCACAAATGTCTTTTGCAAATCTACATCTTGTCCTAAATCTACATCCAGATGGTGGATTAATTGGTGACGGAATATCACCCTGAAGAAGTATTCGCTCTTTTTTAATTTCTGGATCTGGAATTGGTATAGCGGAAAGTAATGCCTGTGTATACGGATGAAGAGGAGTAGAAAATAGTTCTTTTGTTTCAGCAACTTCAACGATCTTTCCAAGATACATAACGCCAATTCTATCCGATACGTGCCTTACCACAGCCAAGTTATGAGCAACAAGTAAGTATGTAAGAGCAAGTTTTTGTTGTAGCTCAAGAAGAAGGTTAAGTACCTGTGCTTGAATTGAAGCATCAAGTGCCGAAACAGGTTCATCTGCCACAACGAACTTTGGATTCAAAACTATTGCACGAGCAATACCAATTCTTTGCCTCTGTCCACCTGAAAATTCGTGAGGATACCTACGAAGGTATTCAGGACGCAAACCAACAAGTTTCATTATTTCAACAACTCTTTCCTCTTGTTCCTTTTTATCACCAATACCATGCACTAAAAGTGGTTCACGAATAATCTCTCCAATTGGCATTCTTGGATTAAGCGATCCATAAGGGTCTTGGAAAATAATTTGCATTTCTCTTCTTATCGGTCTAAGCTGATTTTCTGGTAGTTTTGTTATATCTTTGCCATCAAAAATAATTTTTCCTTTTGTAGGCTCTATAAGTCTTATTATTGTTTTTCCTGCTGTTGTTTTTCCGCTTCCACTTTCACCCACAAGTCCAAAGGTTTCTCCTTCAAAGATGTGAAAAGAAACATCATCAACAGCTTTAACCCATGCAACTGGTCGGGAGAAAATTCCACCTAAAACCGGAAAATATTTAATTAAATTTTGCACTTCAACCAATTTTCTCATGACACAGCCTCCTTCTCAACAGCAACTGGATGGAAACATCTCACAAGATGCCCGGGTTCAATTTCTGCAAGTTCAGGCATCTCCTTCCTGCAACGTTCCGTTGCAAAAGGACACCTTGGATTAAAGTGGCATCCACTTGGCATTTTATACGGGTTTGGCACCATTCCCTCAATTGCAGGAAGTGGTGTTTTTGTCTTTTCTGTTTTTAAACTGGGTACGGAACTTAAAAGACCATAAGTATAAGGATGTCTTGGCTTCTTAAATATCTGATAAACATCTCCGTACTCAACGATTTTCCCAGTGTATGCAACTGCAACGGAATGAGCCATTTCTGCAACAAGCGCGAGGTCGTGTGTAATAAAAAGAATTGCCATACCAGTTTTTCTTTGAAGATCTTTCATAAGCTCAAGTATTTGTGCTTGAATTGTTACGTCAAGTGCTGTTGTTGCTTCATCTGAAATAAGAAGATCTGGATTGCAGGACATTGCCATTGCAATCATTACCCTCTGTCTCATTCCACCACTTAATTCATGTGGATATTGATTAAATCTTCTTTCAGGCTCTGGAATTCCAACAAGCCTTAGAAGTTCGATTGTTCTCTTTTTTGCTTCTTCCTCACTTAAATCCTGGTGGATAAGAATCGCTTCCATTATTTGATTACCAATTGTATAAACAGGATTTAAGGAAGTCATCGGCTCTTGGAAGATCATCGCAATTTCAGAACCCCTAATTTTTCTCATCTGTTCCGGAGTTTTCTTGAGAAGATCCTCACCTTTAAAAATAATTTCTCCCTCAACAATTTTTCCAGGAGGTTCAACAAGCTGCATTATAGATAAAGATGCAACAGATTTACCACATCCACTTTCTCCTACAAGTCCTAAAACTTCACCTTTTCGAATCGTAAAACTCATTCCGTCAACTGCCTTAACTACGCCATCATCTGTAAAAAAGTAAGTCTTTAAATTTCTTACGTCAAGTAAAGTTTCTTCTCTTTCCATATCTCACCTACCTATAAAGTTTCGGATCCATTGCATCACGGAGACCGTCACCAAGATAATTAAATGCAAGAACAGTTATAAACATGGCAAGACCAGGAGACCACACAAGCCATGGTGCAATTGCCATAGCATATTGTGCGTTCTGAAGCATATTTCCCCAAGAAGGTGTTGGTGGCATAACGCCAAATCCAAGATAGCTTAATGCTGCTTCGTATATGATATTTCCTCCAACACCAAGCGTTGCTGAAACAATAATTGGAGCAAAAGAATTCGGAAGTATATGTCTCCAAATAATTCTGTTATTGGAAACACCAATTGCCCTTGCTGCCTCAACATATTCATTTTCTCTAAGCGACAAAAACATACCACGAACAATTCTTGCATCGGTCATCCAACCGAATATAGCAATTACCAAAACTATCTTCCAAACACCGGCACCTGGAATAACAGAGGATAAAACAATCAAAAGTGGCATAACTGGAATAGAAAACATAATATCTGTAAACCTCATAAGAATTGTATCAAGAAAACCACCAAAATAACCTGCATACGCTCCTACAATAATTCCAACAAGTAGTGCTGAAACAACTGAAGAAAAACCTACCAAAAGGGAAATTCTTCCTCCATAGAAGAGTCTTGTTAATACATCTCTTCCAAGTTCATCTGTGCCAAGAGGATGCTTCCAACTCGGCGGCTGTAAAACTTCTGTAGTGGAACCGAGCTCTGAAACTTTATAAGGCGAAATATAAGGACCCACTATACATGCAAGAATTATTAAAATAAGAACAACAAGAGAAAGCATTGCAAGCCTGTGCTTTCTTAATCTTTTTCCAACAAGATACCAGTAAGTTTCTACTCTGCCGGTAAGAACCTCTTCAATTTTTGTTGCTTCAACTGCCATATTAACCTCCTAACTATACCTTATACGTGGATCAACAACTGCATATAATAAATCTGCAATTAAATTTCCAACTATAAGAAGGGATGATTCAAGGAGCAAGCATACCATTGCAACAGGATAATCATTTGAAAGCATTGCATCAACTGTAAGCCTTCCCATACCAGGAATACTAAAAACTGTTTCAGTAATTGTTGCACCTGAAATTATTCCAGGTAAAGATAAACCTAAGAGAGTTATTATAGGAATTAACGCATTCCTAAGTGCATGTTTAAAAATTACTGTTCTTTCTGGGAGTCCTTTTGCTCTTGCGGTTCTAACATAATCTTGTCTTATTACTTCAAGCATAGAACTTCTTGCATAACGCATCCAAGAACCCATACTAAAAAGCGAAAGCACTATTACAGGAAGAACCATATATTTAGCCTGGTCAAGAATCCTCGCAAATAATGGTGCAGTCTCAATTCCAGGCGTCATTACACCACCCAAAGGAAGCCACCCCAACTTTAAACCAAAGATCATCATAAGAATAAAACCAAACCAGAAAGTTGGCATAGACATTCCAAAAAATGCAAAGAAAGTAAAGAAATAGTCAAAAAATGTGTATTGGTGCAATGCAGAATAAATACCGATTGGAACACCAACCACAAATGCTAAAATAAGTGAAGCAAGAGAAAATCTTAAAGTATACGCAATCGCACGAGCAACAAGTTCAGTAACAGGCTTTCCACCTGCAAAAATGGAAACACCCCAATTACCGGTAATCATTGACCAGAACCATTTAAAGAATCGAAGGTACCAAGGAAGGTCAAACCCCCAGGCATGCCTTAATCTTGCAATATCCTCTGGCTTTATTCTTGGGTTTATTGCCATTTGTGCAAATGGATCACCAACCAAGCTCAAAACGGCAAAAGTAACAAGAGCAACCCCTAAAAAGAGCGGGATCATCTGTAGCACTCTTCTTATTAGATAGTTTCTCACTTTTTCCTAAGCCTCCTTCTCTTAAAAATAGGGGGCCTCTTTGCGGAGGCCCCCGCAAAGGTAAATCAAATATTAACTATTTCTTCTCCCAATACCAAAGTTCTGAATTATAAGTATAACCGACTGAAGAAGACATTACATAGTTAAATCCTGCCATTGCAAGACCCTTCTTAGGTGTGTAGATATCAGTCCAGACGTTCAAACCAATTTGAGGAACAAGGTCTGCAAGTCTTTGCTCCGCAATATAGTAGTTCTTCTGACGAACAACTGGGTCAACTTCGTGAGTTGCTTTGTAAATTGCATCATCAAGAGTTGGGTCAGAA
>PNIL01000021.1 GCA_002877955.1 Caldisericum exile
GATGAGACACGATATCTTACAAGTCTAATTAGCGAAGTAATTGAAAAGGAAACTCATGAATCGACGATTATAAACGAGAGAAATGGGATATTTGTAAAAGGTAAGAAGGTTGCAGGATCAAGTGTGGCTGTATCAAAGAATTTTTTGTATCACATTTCGGTTCTTGTAAACGCAGATCTTAATATTCTTAACAAAATCCTTCAAGGGCGTCCTTATGAAGCAAATGAAAAACGTTTTGTAAAAAGCATTAAAAGTGAAGTAACAAATTTAAAGGAGCTAAACCCAAGTATAAGCATTGAATCTTTTAAAAATCATGTGAAAGAGCACTTGGCTAAAAATTTACATTTAAAAATCCAGCAAATTACAAGCAGTTTTTAGGTCTTAAATACGTGCGCTACAAGAAGCAAAAATTTATTCGTAAGTACTTTAACCCATTTTAGGGTAAAGATGACGCTCTAAATCTAAATAAACGCATGCTTTTAAATCAATATTTATGCACCCTTAACGGAACTATGCGGGTTTTAGAGGGGTAATTTTCGAGAATACAAAAAATTAAAAACCTCATAAAATCAATGGTTTTAAAGGATTTGGGGCGAATAGGACACCCTATACGGTAAATTTATAAGATTTCTAAAATACTCAAAAAACGCATACAATTGAAATTGCGGTTATACAAACTCTATCTTAAAACAAATACTCCAATAACTCCTGCAATAAGGAGAATTAAAACAGGTGACTTCTTATAGAGAATAAACACAGCAAGGCTTACAATTGCCATAATATACGGGATAAATCCAACAAATCCACGATTGACAATAAGATATATTGCATTTATAAGAAGAGCTATTATAACTGGCTTTACGCCAAGCATAAACCTCTTATAAATTACATTTTCCTTAAACTTCTTCTCAAAATGCGCAACAGCAAGAATTACTAAAAATGATGGCATTACAACACCGAGAGTTGCAAAAGCAGAACCAATAACGCCACTTAGTTCATATCCAATAAATGTTGACATATTTAGCGCAACAGGTCCAGGCGTAACCTCTGCAACAGAAACAAAATAGAGGAAGCGCTCTTGAGTAATCCAATGAAGTTCCGTTACAAAGGAGTGTTGAAGCAATGGAAGCATTGCCTGTCCCCCACCAAAGGTAACAATTCCTATTTTAAAAAACTCGATAAACAACCTAAGAAGAAGCACCATTGTTATCCTCGAAAAACTTTCCAAATATTATACCAAGAGCTCCACCAATAAGAATCACATAAATGGGATTTATTTTTAGTATAAAAAGCTCTACAAGCGAAAGCAAAAGAAGTGCAATATAAAATATATCTTTGTTCGCCTTCTTGAAAATGTCGAAAGTAATATAAGTAATCTCACCAACAACACCTGTTAATATACCTATGAAAAACTTTTGTACTTGTGGGATTTGTGTTAAGTTTGTAAAAAACATTGATATTAGAAGAATGATAATAAAGGAAGGAAGCACAACTCCGAGAGTTGCCAAAGAAGAGCCCAAAAGCCCTCCCTCTCGATATCCAATAAATGTTGCCATGTTAATTGCAATTGGTCCAGGGGTTATTTGAGAAATTGCAAGCATTTCCAAAAACTCATCTTCTGTTAAATACTTTCTTGTGTTCACGAAAGTTTGTCTCATAAGCGGTATCATTGCATAACCTCCGCCTATCGTAAAGAGCCCTATGATAAAAAAGTCGTAAAGAAGCCGTAAATTCTTTTTCATTTCTTAGGAAAATTTCCTTCGTAAGAACCGGATACCCTTCTTACATGTAATTCTTCTCTTCCAAACACTCTTCTATAACCTAAAAAATACACAATTAACGTTGTTATAGTGACTATCATGCCAACAAGTGAATATGTAAACTGCACTGAAATTTTCTCACTCAGGGTTCCCGTAAGAAGTGCTCCAAACGGCGTAAACCCCAGGAAAATAAGAGAATAAATGCTCATGACCCGCCCTCTAAATTCCTCTGATGATTCCATCTGAAGAAGCGTATTTGCTGTATTCAGGAACAAAACCATCGAAAACCCAGAGAGAGTTGTAAAGGCAATCGTGAGGTAATAATTCGGAAAAAGTCCTGTTAAAAGAAGCGTTAGTCCCAGCACTAATGCACCACCAAAAAGATAGAAATGCTTTACTCCTTTATAACTTATAACTGCAAGAAAAAGAGAACCTGTCAAAGCGCCAACACCCATCATCGACATAAGGAACCCGTAATCTGTTGATTGTAGCTTAAAAACTTGCTTTACAAGTGTTGGAACAAGTACGTTAAAGTTAAGACCAAAAACATTAACGACTATAAAAAGCGCAAAAATAATAAGGATTATAGGGATTTTGAGAATATATTTTAAGCCTTCTATGGCATCTTTATTAACATGCTCGAGATCTCTAAGGCTAAATCTTCCTGGTCTTATAGTTCTTTCAACGACGAAGAAAATCGCAACGATAACGGGGACAAAACTTATAGCATTAAGGTAAAAACTCAAAGAATAACCTACAGCTCCTATAAGTATTCCCGCAATACCCGGACCTATTATTCTTGCAAGATTAAAGGCAGACGAATTTAAAGAAATTGCGTTCATAAGGTGTTCTTTATCCACAAGCTCAATATAAAAAGATTGTCTTGCTGGCATATCTATTGTGTTAACAAGTCCAGACAAAAAAGCAATTATTAGAATTTGATAGTATTGAACAACTTTTAACGTAACAAGAAGCCCTAATACAAATGCAAGAATTGCTAAAGAGCTCTGAGTAAAAATAAGAATTTTCTTCTTTGAAAATTTATCAATTATAACTCCTGCATAAAGCGATAAGAATAGCGCAGGAAGAAATTGAACCGCAGAAAGAAGGCCAAGTTTAAAAGGAGAATTTGTTATCTGTAAAACAAGCCAGCTTTGAGCAGTCGATTGCATCCATGTTCCAATGACAGAAATAACCTGCCCAAAGAAAAACAACCTGAAATTCCTATATTTAAAAGAAGGAAAATGTATAAAAAACCTATCTCTTATTCGTCTAAAAATGTTTTTATCTTTTAAAGTCGCAATATTCATCATGTTCAATCTAGATTTTTATTATACTACAAATGCATTTATATTCAAAATTTAAAAGCATTTACCGTAAAAATCAAATAAAAACTAATATTAATCTTATTTTAATAAATTTTTCAAAAAATGGAAAAATTCCCCCAAAAATCTATTGACAGGATCGAAAAATTATATACAATTCATATCGTTTGAGAATAAATTAGAGGGGAATGAAGAGTTGGCATACAGATACATTTATGGACCTATAACTTCAAGGAGATTAGGGGTCTCTCTTGGGGTGACCACAGTGCCTCACAAGGTATGCAGTTTTAACTGTATTTACTGCGAAGTTGGTAAAACCACACTTCTTACAACTGAGCGAAAAGAGTATATCCCTGCGGAAGCAATTCTTGAAGAATTAAAAGATTTCTTAAGTAAAAACACAACAAAAATTGACCATATTACTTTCTCTGGTCTTGGAGAGCCTACACTTCACATAAGACTTGGGTATATCATAAAAGAGATAAAAAAGATGACTAATATTTCCATTGCAGTGCTTTCAAACGGATCTCTAATTACAAGAGATGATGTAAAAATGGACCTATTAAATGCAGATATTGTAAAATTCACCTTAAACGCAACCGACCAAGAAACCTATGAAAAAATAAGCCTTAATCATCCAGATATAAAGGTTCAAGATGTCATTTCAGGCATCGTTGAATTTAGAAAAATGTTTACTCACGAACTTTGGATTGAGATTCTTCTTGTCAAAGGTATTAATAATACAATCCAAAATTACTTAAATCTTTACAATGCTCTTTCAATGATAAAACCAGACAAGATTCATATAAATACTGTTATCCGTGCGCCTGCCTATAAGGTTGAACCGTTGAGCTTTGCGGAACTCCTCGAAGCTTCACGCATCATTAATCATGGCTCAAAGATAATCTACAAAAAGGGCACAACAAGAGTTGCACCCCAAACTGAAATCTCAACTTCCTCATTAAATAGCAATATCTAAAATCTCACACTTATTAAGTTAAAAAGAGACAAAGTCTTAAGCATTAAATATCCAAATAGAACAAGAAACAACAAGCCAGTTAAAAGTTTAATAGTGCTTAAATTGTCTGTAAACCATTTTGAAATTTTTTGAGAATTTGATCCTCTATAGGCAGCATATGTAATAACAATCAAAGGCAAAACAAACATAAAGTTGTAAAGAATAAGATAAAAAAGTGCTTTTGCTTTGAGGTAGTCCAATCCGAAAATATAAACAATCGTTGGAAGATATGTTTGCCCTGTGCATGAAAACTCAACAATTGAAACAGGAAAGGCAACTAAAAAGGCAAAAATAAATTCAGTTAGAACTTTTGGATTTCTAAGCAATGTGTGAATTGTCTTTTTCTCAGTTGTGGAAAGTTGTAGCACCATACCTTTCGTGTCTCCCCTTTTTGCCTTTAAATAATCAAAGAAGTTTAATACAACAAGCACAAACGTAACAATTGTAGTTCCAAGATACACGTATTTTGCGATATAGTCAAAGTATTTCCACCTTGATATTAACTCAAAAAGTCCAATACCTAAAAGAAGATAAGATACACCAATACCTAAAGTAAAAAGGACACCTACAAGAAGAATTTCGCGCCTATCTTTTTTTCTAAGTGCAAGAAGAGAAATAAAGAATATCAAAACTGTTATAGCACAAGGATTATACCCATCAATGAGACCTGCACCGATTACCGTTAAGATGCCAAATTTTTGAAAAAGCTGCACCAATTGAGAATTTTCACCCTTTGCCTTTAATAGAGTTTCTTCAAGGAAGGCATTATCCTCATAATTTAAGTTTTTAATTGCATTTTCCAAATTCTTATAAGCCTCTTCTCTTACAAATGCACTTTTTCCAATAAATACAGCAGGTGTCACATTTAATTTGTTTTGAGGAAGATTGTAAATTTTTCCAAGATTTGCAAGAAGTTCTTTGTTTTTAGGTTCAGATACTGAAAACTCACTTACCTCAATATTTGGATAAATTTCCTTAAGTGTCTCAAGATAAGATCTTGTAAGCGCACATTCAGAGCATCCAGGCGTTGAAAAGAAAAGGATTGTAATCTTGGACTTCTCAGCCCTAACAAAAGGCGTAAAAAAGAGCATTAAAACTGTAACAACCAAGCATACAAATATAAACTTTTTCATAAATTCTTAACCTTTATGGACTAATAGTTATAGTCTTGGTTTCGGCGTTCCACTCAACTTTATAACCCATCACTTCCGAAATAAATCTTAACGGCACAAAGGTCCTTGCATCTTTAATAACTGGCGCAACATCAAGATTCTTCCTTACACTATTTACTATTGCAAACTTGCTTCCTACTATAAGTTCAATTTTAAAGTTATTCTTTTGCAATAGAACCGTTTTTGTTTTTGCATTATAAGAGACCTCAAAACCAAGTGCTTCGGAAATAAACCTCACAGGGACAAGGGTTCTTCCACTTGTTCTGTCAATAAATGGTTCTACGTCAAGAGTTTTTGTCTCTCCAAAGACTGAAATAGTCTTGCTTCCAACTTGGAGTTTGATTGTATTATCTTTTTCAAAAAATACAATGAACTTTTGTTCAACAGATTTATCCGTTAAAGGATAAATAGCTTTAAGATTTACGGGAAGCATATTATTGTTTGAGCTGGGAATGAGTTTATAGTCAAAGTTTCCGTTTGCGTCAACTTCAATCATCTTGCCGTTTACAAGGACAAAACAATTTGATGGATAAACATTTCCTTTTACGAGAACAGAGTTTGAAAATTTTTCGAAGTTTGACTTTGGAGAATCTACCGTAAGAACAGGGGTTGTGGTATCCAACACCACTGTTAAAAGTTTTTCATTTCTGTTGCCTGCAACATCAATAGCAACAAGATGGAAGAAGTTTTGTCCGTCTTTTAAAGCGTAAATACCCTCAAAGGAAAGGGGAGAAAGCATATTTAATTTGATCCCGTTTATATATACATCACCGCTTTCTGAAAGTTCACCTTTTATTGATAAAGTGTTTTCATAAGTATAAGTTAGATCCTTTATGTTCAATGTTATATCAGGTGGTTTCGTATCAACCTTTAATGTTACGGATTTTTCTTCCTCTGTAAGGGATTTCGTTTTACTGTAGTACTTCAGTGTATGGATGCCATCGTTAATAACAATTGGGTCTATAAAAACCTTATAATCTCCTTCATCCAATTTGTAATATGTAGTCGGTGTCTCTGAAGTATTAGTTTCGGCAATCAACTTAACAATTACGTTCGATACGAAGTATCCATTTTTACCATTAGGTTCACTTGGTGTCGTTTCTAAAAGTGTCCGCAAAAAATCCTTATCTTTGAAATCAATTTTTACTGAAACAGGCGTTGGCTCAGAATCCGTAAAAACCTCTATCAAGTAACTTCCTTGTTTATTTGGAGAGACAATTCCAAAAGATGGATAAAATTTTACTTTTACATTTGCATTCTTCCCGATTGATGAAGCAAGTTGTAAAACTAAAGTATTCCCCTTAAGAGAAACTGACCCTGGGTTTTCTCCATTTATCGTAACATAGTTAGTATCAGGCTTTTGAGGTAAAATAAATCCATCCTGAAATCTCACATAAACATTCTTACCGTTCATAACATCGCCGAGTCTACCTGTTGTAAAATCAAGCGAAAGCATAATATTTGCGTTTGTAAATTCTGGATCGGCTGAAGCAGCCAAGTTTTGGATAGTTGTTGAAGTTATCGTGAATGGTGCCTGTGCTTTTTCTGGCTCTTGATCAGTCCAAACTTTTAAGGTGTAATCACCAGGTACTGTTGGGTTTTGGAAACTTGCAGATTCCTTGATCAGAATTTCCACAGTTTCGTTTGCCTTTATTCCAGGGGACGGAACTGTAAAATAAACTGTCTTTGGCAAGTCATAAACTGGGCCTGCACCTGCAACTCTAGTCCCATTTATAAGGAAGCAGTCTGAACAGTGCGCATAAGCACATGATGTACAGGGAATCGTTGATTCCTGCGGAAATTGTAAGTAAATTCTGTCGTATCCTTGCTTAAGGTCTGAATGACTCACAAATGTAATTTTATACTCGCCGTAAGCACCTCGATCAGAAGGATTTACAGAAACTGTCAAATTTCCAATAGAATTTACCGCTCCCTTAATAAATGTAAAGACCGAAAAAAGCATTACAAACGTTGTAAGAAAAACAAAAATCTTTTTCATCATATCCTCCTATTTTTGTAAGAACGCCTTAATATTTTCGATTGTTTCTCTAATGGGTTCGCCTGGGCCTCTGTAATAAACTGTTAGGTCTTTATCAACAAGTTCGATATATGGTGAAATATTTACTTTCAATTGAGTTGCAATAGTCCTATCAGGATCTAAAACCCCTATAACATTATTTCCAAGAGGTGCCGTAAGTCGCAAGAGTTGATCTTTTTCCTGCGTGAATGCAAATACTATAAACTTAATATTTTCTGTATTATATGTTTTGAAAAGATTTGCAAGTTGCGTTATACTTTCGACGCAAGAACCACATCCGGGGTTACCCCCAATAATAACTATCTTATTATTCTTAAAATCGTTAATGTTATATTCCGTACCGTTAACATCCTTAAATGTAACCTGAGTTAGTTTTGTACCTCTTTCAGAAAATATGTATCCTGAGACACCCAATGCATTAAATTTATCCTTTCCATATTTTTCTATGTAAAGAAGACTCATTGCCTCCCTTACTTTGTTTTTAATAATCGTTGCAACTGAACTAACACCTGTATAAATACCATCAGTTTGTTTTATTATCGTTTCTGCGTCTTTTCCATTGTAATCGTTAAAGTATTTTTCAAAGTCAATTCCAAGATCAAAATACGTGGGATTAAAGGGTGTTAAGGTTTTTATCTTAAGCTCCTTATCAACGATTAAAAGCATCGCTACATCTTTTGGAATTCGTTTTTTGTCTTTATTGTAAGATGGATTGTCTATAAGTATGGTAACTTCAGTCCCTACAGTATTCCCATTATCATCCAAAATATCCTCGGCTGCAAAACTGTCAGAAAATTGTGCTGGATCCGTAAGAACCCTCGGGGCAGTCAATGTTCCTTTAAATCCAAATATTTTAGATCTTACATCCTCCTTTGGAATTACCTTTGTATATTTTTGAACTAAAAGTTGATTTTTAAGATAAAATCCAAGGAGTATAAAAATTGCAATTGCAACAAAAATACTGAAAATAAGCAACACTCTTTTGTTTAAAATATGCTTTTCTTCTTTTATTTTTGACTTTTTTGGTTTTTTATTCTTTCTGTTAGACATATTGCACCGGTTACCCAAACTGCATAAATCTACACAGTTTAGGTGCTAGGGTATTT
>PNIL01000008.1 GCA_002877955.1 Caldisericum exile
ATTAGAAAAATTGAAATAGCCTCTCCATTCTGAAAATTTAAAAAAGGCTCTCTTTAATGTAAAAGAGAGCCTTAAGGAGGATAAAAATGAAAAAGTTAATCTTTATTTGGGATTTTCTTTTATCTGATTTTTAACTCTTTCAATTGCTTCCTGAAGGGTTTTTTCATCCGCAAGGTAGTAATGATTGACTGCTTTTAAGTTTTCATCAAACTCATAAACAAGTGGAATTCCTGTTGGTATATTGAGGTGTGGAATTTCTTCATCAGAAATATTATCAAGATATTTAACGAGTGCTCTTAGAGAATTTCCATGCGCAGAAATAATTACTCTTTTCCCTTCTTTTACCATTGGAGCAATTGTAGAATGATAGTATGGTAGCACTCTGTTTAACGTGTCTTTTAGCGATTCAGAAAGTGGAATTTCATCGTCTTTCAAATCTTTGTATTTGGGGTCAAATCTCGGATTTCTTGGATCATCTTTATCAAGCGGTGGGGGTGGAACATCGTAAGACCTTCTCCACAGAAGTACCTGTTCTTCGCCATATTTTTTGCTCATTTCTCCCTTATTAAGCCCTTGAAGTGCTCCGTAGTGCCTTTCATTTAATCTCCAGTGTTTGTATTCAGGTATCCACATTAAATCCAAATCTTCAAGTACGATCCACAGAGTTTTAATTGCTCTCTTTAGGACAGATGTAAAGGCAACATCAAAAATATACCCTTGCTCCTTTAATAACTTTGCTGCAAAATGTGCTTCCTCGATGCCTCTTTCTGATAAATCAACATCTGTCCATCCTGTAAATCTGTTCTCTTTATTCCAAATACTTTCGCCGTGCCTTAGCAAAACCAATTTATACATTTTCATCACCCTTCCTTTCTTTAAGGTACATTATTAACATCTGGATATCAGACGGTCTTACGCCTGTAATTCGCATTGCTTGTCCAATAGACTTCGGCTTTATCTCGGAAAGTCTTGTCCTTGCTTCCTTTGAAAGCGATGGTACTAAATTATAGTCAATATCATCTGGAATTTCAAAACTCTCAAATCTCAAGAACTCTTTTGCTTTATTCATTTCACGCTGAATGTATCCTGCATATTTTGCCTCAATTTCAATTTCCATAAGGATTTCGTCATCAAAATCAGCAAACCTTGAGTCAAGTTTCTTTAAAGTATCCTTTGTAAAATCTTGCCTTTTAAGAAGATCAAAAAGAGTTAAAGGTTGGTTTATTTCCTTTACTTCAAGTTCTTTTAGCTTTTCCACGTTTTCTTTGTTTGGGTATATTGTCGTTTGTTCGAGGATTTTTTTAATCTCTTCAAGTTTTCGCTCCTTTTCCTCAAACATTCTAAATTTCCATTCTTCAACAACACCTATTTCATAACCTTTTCTTGTAAGTCTTAAATCTGCGTTATCTTGTCTTAAGATTTGTCTATATTCACAATGCGATGGTGTAATTCTATAAGGCTCAAATAGTTCCTTAGTTAGAAGGTCATCAGTCATAACACCAAGATATGCTTCATTTCTTCTTAAAATAAATGGTGCCTTACCTTGTACTTTGAGGGCCGCATTTATACCCGCAAGTAGGCCTTGACCTGCTGCTTCATCGTATCCAGTTGTGCCGTTAGGCTGTCCTGCAATGAAAAGCCCTTCAATGAGTTTTGTTTCATAAGTGAGGTTTAACTGCGTTGGTATAATGTAATCGTAGTCAATTACATATGCGGGCCTTATTATTTCAACATTCTCAAGCCCGGGGATTGTTCTTAATACTTCAAGTTGCATATCATAAGGCATTGACATATACATTCCCTGCATGTACATTTCATTCGTGCCAAACCCTTCTGGCTCAAGGAAGAATTGGTGTCTTGTTTTGTCCGGGAACCACCGTACTTTTTCTTCCATTGAAGGGCATGTTCTTGGTCCTGTCTTAACCATTAGTCCCGCAACTGATGGTGAAAGGTGCATATATTTTCGTGTCACTTCTATTGTTTTTTCATTAGTCCATCCAAGGTAAGAGGGAATTTGATTGTCGTAAACTTTTGGCTTATTCCAAAAAGAAAAGTGTAGCGGAACAAAATCACCAACTTCCTCTTGGAATTTGCTCAAATCAATAGATCTTTTATCAACTCTCGGCGTTGTCCCTGTATTAAATCGAGACATTCTGAAACCTAGTTCTTTAAGTTGATTTGATAGCGCATTTGAAGGAGGTTTAATCCACCTTCCTGCTTCCATCGACCAGGAGGAAATGTATATACGTCCACTTAGATATGTACCAGTGGTTAATACCACAGCATCAGCATAAAAGACACTGCCATCTGCAACTTGAACCCCTTTTATTCTATTTCCCTCAATGATAAGTTTTTCAACAAGCCCTTGCCTTAGGTGTAAATTGGGCTGATTTTCTAAGCGCTCTTTCATTTTTCTTGAATAGGCCCATTTATCAACTTGTGCTCTCAAACTCCAAACAGCAGGACCACGCGAAGTATTAAGCATCTTAATCTGAGTTAGTGTTTCATCTGTGGTCATTGCCATTGCCCCACCCAGTGCATCAATTTCTCTTACAACTTGTGATTTTCCAGGGCCACCAATAGCGGGATTACAAGGCATCCAGCCAATACTGTCGTTATCAATTGTAATAATAAGGGTTTGAACACCCATTCGTGCTGAGGCAAGAGAGGCTTCTACCCCTGCATGTCCTCCGCCTACAACAATTACACCATAATATTTTTCCTTCATCATAGTTTATATTATACACGTTTAAGACATATTCGTAAAGTTAAGAGAACAATCTTGCGAATAAAAGTTTTTTCATAAGATTTGCTTAAGTCTTATAATATTTACTAAGGAGGTTCTTTATGAACGGCAAAAAGATAACTTTAGGGCAACTTGAGGAGCACATCTTTAAGGCTTGGATATTTGTAAACGGATTTAAAAGGAATAGTATAAAAGTGTAAATACTCTAAAAAAAGCTTATGGAAGATCTATTGAAAAGCGAAATTAAATTATTTAATAAAGGAGGATTAAAATGATCCCAAAATTTCATGAATTAATGAAACCTATGCTTCAATTCTTACAAGATCAAAAGGATCATACAATAGATGAAGTCGAAGACTACCTTGCTAATCTTTTTAAACTCACTAATGAGGAGAGAAACGAGCTTTTGCCTAGTGGTAAACAAAGGGTATTTAAAAATAGAGTCTATTGGGCAAGGACATACCTGAACAAGGCAAAACTTGTTGATGTCCCAAAAAGGGGAAGTATAGTAATAACAGACCGGGGGTTGAAAGTCCTTAAGGACAACCCATCGGAAATTGATGTAAAATATCTAACGAAGTTTAACGAATTTGTCGAGTTTTATAAAGGCTATAAAAAAGAGAAGTCTACCGAGATAGATATTCAAGAAGCTACTCCAGAGGAAGTTATTTTCCAAAAGATAGAGGAACTTAATAGTATCATAAAAAGTGACCTTAGAAAGAGAATTATGGAGGCTTCTCCTAGATTTTTTGAGCGCTTGATCCTTGATCTTATCGTAAGTATGGGTTATGGTGGCTCCTTTGAAGAGGCAAGTAAGCTTCTTGGGAAGAGTGGGGATGAGGGTATTGATGGTGTTATAAAAGAAGATGTCTTGGGCTTAGACAAAATTTATCTTCAAGCAAAACGATGGGATAACTCCACAATTGGAAGAAAGGAAATTCAAGCATTTGTAGGGGCACTTCATGGAAAGGGAGCAAAAAAAGGAATATTTATAACCACATCGACTTTCACAGAAGACGCACTTAAATATGCTGAAAAAATTTCCGATATGAAGGTTGTTCTAATTGATGGTGATAGATTGCTTGATTATATGTTAAAATATAATGTTGGTGTAGAGCAAAAAACAACAATTGAGATAAAGAAGGTTAACGAAGATTACTTTGAAGAATATTAAAAGGGAGTTAAAGATGTCATTAGGCTTTGATTGGAGAATTAACATAAGGGATGTAAATCCTACTGAACCAACAAGGAAAATTATTGATACTACTAATTATACTTATGGGAAAAGATTTAATGGAAGATTTTAAAATTTCAGAGATAATTCGATCAAAAAGGAAAACAATTGCACTCATCATAAGTGATAATGCTAAACTTATCGTTAAAGCACCAGATAAAACATCTATTGAAGAAATTTATGAGGTTGTTAAGAGGCATAGAAGATGGATTAAAAAGCATATTGAGTTTGTTAAAGGTCTTCCAAAAGATAAGGAAAAACAATTTACTGAGGGAGAGAGTTTTCTACTTCTTGGAAAAGCATACAGTCTCTTTCTTTCAAGAGATAGCGAAACTCCTCTTAAATTTGATAATGGTTTTTATCTTGATGAAAGATATAGAGAAAAGGCAAGGGATCTATTTATTGATTTTTACAAGAAAACTGCAAAGGCTATCATTAGCGAAAGAGTGGATTATTATTCTAAGCTTACAGGAATAGAATATAAGGGAATTAAAATAACAAGCGCAAAAAAGAGATGGGGCAGTTGCTCAAGAAATAACAACTTGAGTTTTACTTATAATTTGATTATGGCGCCTCTTTCAGTTATTGATTATGTTGTGGTGCACGAGTTGTGTCATGTTTTAGAGCATAATCATTCAAAAAATTTTTGGGATAAAGTGAAAACAATAAAACCAGATTATGAAGATGCAAAGAAGTGGTTAAAAGAAAAGGGACATTTGCTTTATATTTGAGGTGATGAGATGAATCTAAATTCCTACGAGTCTGTTATAGAATTTCTCTTAAGGAACCGGCTTTATCCTGTGAAGAAGAATTGAAAAACAAGCCAATATCATCCATCTCATGAAACTGAACCATCAGAAGACTTGCTTTTAACAAGAGACTAATCGAAGCGCTCAATATTATAAATATCAAAGTGCTTGATCACATTATCCTCGGCAAGAATTTTAAGGATTATTTTAGCCTTTGTAAATAACGGCCTTATATAGACATCACTACATTAGGGGTTTTATTATTTCTCTCGAAATTATCTTTGTGGTGTAAGAGTAGGGTTTTACATATCTATCTGCTAATCTTACAATAAAAATTCCAATTGAAAGAGATACAAGTGTTGTGATGAAAATTGTAAAGTCTTTCAAATTCGAAATTTTAATGTTATATCCGAATTCTAAAATTGAACCTATAACAGCGCCTATAACAATGAATATCATTGGTATGCCATAAACTATAAATAATCCTCTATTTAAGTCTTTTTCGCTAAATTCAAACTCTACATAATCACCTATTTTTGCGTCAATTGTGTTTTTTACCCAGACTGTCTGCCCTTCTTTTAAAGAGTTATTTGAGCACTCATTCTTTAAAGCACAAGAGGAACATTGGGATTCTCTTGGTGCGACAACCTCTATATATTCGCCATGGATTGCTTTAACTGTTCCTGTTCCCTTCATATTTAATCTCCTTCCAAATTGGTACAGATTTTTTAACTTCTTCAATAATCCATTTTGTAATTTCAAATCCCTCTTCTCTATGTCTTGAAGAAACACCAACATATAGAGAGGTTTCCTTTAAGGGAATATCGCCAAGTCTATGAACAATGATGACATCAAGAATACCATCTCTTTTTAAAGCCTCTTCCTCGATTTTTTTAAGTTCTTGAATTGCCATCTCTTCATATGCAGTGTATTCAATTGAAGAAACATCGCCGTCTTCGAAACCTTTTCGTGGCTCTCCAAGAAAAACAACAATACTTCCTCCTTCTTCGTTTCTTAAAAGTTCAGTAAGTTCAGATTCATTAATCTTACCCTTAGTTAGTTTTACCATTATCCGCCTCCAACAGGTGGAATAACCGCAACTTCCTCATCACCTTTAAGTTCATAGTTAAGTGTTTTGTATTCTTTATTTACCGCAAAGGCGCAGGTATCCAGAAGATAAGAGATCTGAGGTAAACTCTCTTTGAGTACATCTTTAAGCATGCCTAAAGAACCCCTAAACTCTAATTCAATTGCATCTTTTCCAGAAACTCTTTTTACTTCTCCAAATAAAAGCACCTTAATCATACATATATTATAACTAAAAAAGTAATAGTTGCGAATAAGTGATTAGAATATTCTTAAGAGTTAAAGGTAACCTTTTATCTTTTGTATAAGTTTTTTGAAAAGGGATTGCTTTGTTATATAGTTTAAATTTGTGTCTTACTTTGTGATGAAATGCATTCTTTTGATTAATTCAAGGATGGTTTTTTCACTCTTACAAAACAATAAGTTTGTTTAAGAAGAAAGAATCCTTATAAATCAAATAATCTCTTATGTGTTTAGCTCAGGGAAAGCTTTTTCCCTATCTTAATGTGGCATTTTTGTCAAATACCCTTCACTTGGTAGATGCCCTCTACTTTAACCTTATAAGACAAAATTATTATTTGGAAGAGTATTGATGGAACATCCTAAAACTTTTCTTTCAATACGTTAAGCATGCATAGTTACATTAATAATGTTGAGTTTAAATGGTATAGGAGTTGAAAGAACATTATATATTATGAACGTAGAATCTTTAGCGAACTCAATATAAAGCTGATACGCAAAAGCAGATCGGATTTTTTATTTCTATCCCTTTTACAGCAAGACTCTCAAAAGAAATCTTTCTAAGGCGTAGGAATACGAATACTTATCAATTTATACAAACTTCTTTGTGTAAAATGGAAATAATATCAAGTAGAGTAAGTAATGTGATTGTTGATACGAATTTAAAAAACATGTTTAAAGAAAGGGTTCTAAGAGTAGAATCTAATTATTTTATTCATTGTGTTAGTTCTTTATGTTGTACTGGATAGAATAATGGTTAGCAAAGGATTATACAAAGAGCAGTCTCTATCCAATATCATATATGAACTGAAGAAACTTAAAGTTGCTGAAACAAACAACGGCAAGAAGTTCTTAAGAGAAATATCAAATACACAAAAAACTATTTACAAGGAATTTGATGTCCCACTTCCAGAGATAACATAGTTATATAGATTTGGGATTTTGGGTTATAACCCTTAAACTATGAGACAAGATCAACAAACAGTTTTTATTCATACTTTAAGATTGCCCACTTTGGCTATTAAGCTCGCATTTCTTATTGGTTTTTGATTCAATTCGTAAGACACAATGAGAAAGCCGGTTTTATTCAGCCGGCTTTCTCATTTACTTAAGCAGATTTAAAAAATCTATTTATCTTTCAGTGTATTACAATTGGGCCATCTTACCCTACAAAACTGCCTATATTTTTCATTATTTCATCTATTAAAAATGGGCAACTTGACCCATGTATTTATCCCCAATTTTACCAGCATCCCCCCATCGACCTCGACAATAATAGAACAATATAACCCCAAGACCCTTTCCTGGTGGGGCTAGAGCAAGCTGGATATAGAAGGTTTTATCGCTAAGAGGATTTAGATCGGTATTTACAACAAACTTGAATATAGGATTTTGTGGAAGCGTTATGGAAAGAGGATAATCAAATTGAAATACACCATAAGAATCTGTTTTATAGGTACCAATTTTAAACTCTTTGTCTCCACTTAACAGATAAACATCGACTAAAGCATCCTTTACAACAATTTTTGGCTTACACTTACCATCCGATTTAGCATTATAGATACCTTTAATCTCATCAGGAGAGAGCACACGGTTGAAGAGCTCTATCTCATCGAGCGTTCCAACAAATGTCTGTCCAGGACTTAAGAGGTTTTTCCCAATTACAAAAGGTGCCGTGTTAGTCAAATCACCTTGATGAGCTGTTGGATCAAAGATGGCTACAAGATTTCCGTCAACATAAAAGCGTATACCAGAGGTATCAGCCCTATCTACAGTAACCGCTATATGATGCCAATTTCCATCGGCAATAATAGGGACGGATTGGATATTTGACGAGTTGTAGTTAGAAGGAGTTCCGTCAGCAATTTGTAAACCCAATTTCCTTCTATATAGATAGATTTCATATCCTCTTGGATTTGCTACAGTTCCTGTTCGCTTGTCCAGGATTGTATGGACACCATCTGTTGTATCGCTTGTTTTAATCCATAAGTCAACCGAAAAATTACCTTTACCAAAGTTCAATTCAGAATGGTCTGCAACATCGACATAGTTCTTACCATTAAAACTTAATGCGCCATTTACCATACCTGTCACTGGAATTGGGTTGTTAACCCACGTACCTACATTATTTACTACTGCAAGGTCATTTGCAACTGGAATTTGTGTTTCATCTAACGGCCACCAGGCTACCATTCCTGAAGGAGGCTCAATACAGTTGCTACACTCACATTTAAAATTAACAGTAGCATAGTCTGGACAGCATTTA
>PNIL01000061.1 GCA_002877955.1 Caldisericum exile
AAACTACCTTCGTTGGTATATGTAACACAAAATTGTCCATAGTATTTTCCTCCTTCTTTTTAATTATATCAAAAAAATGTATAATATCTAAAATGGAGAAAATAATCCTTGTCGATGGTAGCAGTATAATTTTTAGGGCTTACTTTGCCTTGCCTAAGTTTTCAACTTCAACTGGTATTCCAACGTCTGCTGTATATGGGTTTCTTAGGATGCTCTTGAGGATTCTTAAAGACGAAAAACCTAACTATCTTGCAGTTGCTTTTGATAAGAAAGCCCCTACATTTAGACATATCGAATATAAGGAGTATAAGTCTCAGAGACCAAAAATGCCTGATGAGTTATCACTTCAGTTTGATGTATTAAAAGAGGTGCTTATTGCACTTAACATAAGATATTTTGAACTTGATGGCTTTGAGGCAGATGATATCATTGCAACTTTTGTAGAAAAATTGAAAGGAACCGATCTTGAAATTTTAATATTATCCTCTGACTTTGATCTTGCACAGCTTATTCAAAAGAACGTTAAATTGCTTGTTACAAGAAAAGGTGTTACAAAAATTGAGGTATATGACGAGGAAAAATTTATTAAGGAGTTTGGCTTTGAACCTGTTCATCTCGTTGATTATAAAGCTCTCTTAGGTGATGTTTCAGATAATATTGAGGGAGTTAAGGGAATCGGAGAAAAAACTGCATCAAAACTTATAAGTGAATTTAAAAGTGTTGAAAATATAATAAAGAATGAAGAAATAGTTGAAAGGTTTCATTTAAATGGAGAAGAAGAAAAGATACTTAGAAATAAATCATTATGTATGCTTGTTAAAGATGTGCCAATTGAGTTTAGGCTTGAAGAGTTAAAAGTGCCTGATTTTAAAACGGAAAAAGCTTATAAAGTATTAAAAAAATTTGAATTTAATTCGCTAATAAAGGAATTAGGTTTTCAATTTCAAGAAGAAAATGGAGATGCTGATTCGCTGTTTAAAAGTATTGATAAGAATAATGGTTCTAATGTGGACTCCGAAGATAAATCAAGTTCTACCGCTTTAAGGATTGAAAATAGAAATAGCTTTGTCGAGAGAGCGGTTTTATATGTGATATCTTTCGAGAAAAAAATAGAAAAAGTTGTTCTCAATTATAAAAATTTTAATTATGAGTTTGATTTTGAAAATAATCTTTTCCTTGACCATCGTAATCTTCCACTTTTAAAAGAAGTTCTCTCAAATGAAAATGTAGAAAAGTACACAAACAATTTGAAAATGCTTTACAAAGTTGCAGATTATACTGAAACATCTCTTAGAAATGTAGTTCTTGACTCAACTCTTGCTTTATATCTTATAGATCCAGACCAAGAAGACTTTTCGATTAAAAATTTTAAGAGTTATCTAAACATTGATAGTCCAATAACGAATTTAGAAGATGAAATAAACTTCTTAAAGACACACGGAACTGATATTTTGGAGTATCTTAAAAAAGAAAATTTGGAATTTGTATTTACTCGCATTGAATTACCCTTAGCGAGGGTCCTTTATGAAATGGAAAAAGTAGGTATTGAAGTCGATGTAGAGTATTTCAAAAAATTAAAGGAAGAAATAGAAAAGCATATTGAAGAGCTTGAACAGAAAATTTATAAACTAGCAGGTATATCTTTTAATATTTTATCTTCTAAGCAGCTTTCATCAGTTTTGTATGAAGTCTTGGGCCTTGAATTGCCAAAAGGTTATTCAGGCGGAACCGGTAGTAATGTTTTGTTAGAGATAAGTGGATCGCATCCTATAATTCCTCTTATAATTGAATATAGACATCTTGTTAAATTAAAGAATACTTATATTGATCCAATTCCACATCTTGTTTCAAAAGAAACTGGTCGATTGCATACAATATATCATCAAATTGGAACGTCAACTGGTAGATTAAGAAGCACAAATCCAAATCTACAGAACTTACCAGTGAAAGATGAATGGGGAATAAAGATTCAAAAAGGATTTGTAGCTCATGGAGAAAAAAAAGTCCTTGTAAGTGCTGATTATTCTCAGATAGAATTACGAATACTTGCACACTTATCGCAGGATAAAAATCTCATAGAATCATTCTTAAATAAGGAAGATATCCATAAAAGAACAGCAATGGAAATTTTTAACTTAAAAGAGGATGAAGTTACAAAAGAAAAACGCAATTTCGCTAAAGCTATAAATTTTGGCATCATTTATGGAATCTCTCCTTACGGACTTGCAAAGCAAGTAGGTATTTCAAAAGAAGAAGCAAAAGAATATATTGAACTTTATTTTAAGAGATATCCAATGGTTAAAGAATACATAGAAAGAGAGATAACTCTTGCAAGGGAAAAAGGAGAAACTCGAACTATCTTTGGTAGAAGGCGTTTTATTAGAGGACTTGATGATAAAAATGGAGTAATAAGGGAGAGCGCACGAAGAATCGCTATCAATAGTCCTATTCAGGGGAGTGCTGCAGATATAATAAAACTTGCAATGGTCGAAATAGTAAATAAGATAGATGATATTAAAATTTTGCTTCAAATTCATGATGAACTTGTTTTTGAAACTGAAGCGGATTTTCTTCAAGAAAAGCTACCCTTGATAAAAGATGCGATGGAAAACATATACAAACTTGCTGTTCCTCTTGAAGTTGACATCGCCTATGGCAAAAATCTTGGGGAGGCTAGATCTTGAAAGTAATTGGACTAACTGGAAATATAGCTTCTGGGAAGAGTTCAGTTTCAAATATCTTAAAAGATCTGGGAGCTAAAATTATTGATATGGATGATATTGCTAAGGAAATTCAAAATTTGAATTACAGAGGTGTATTGGATAAAATTAGAGAGACTTTTGGAGATAGTGTATTTCAAAACGGAAATATGCTTGACAGACGTGCACTAGGAAAAATTGTCTTCAGCAATAAAAATATGCTTGAGAAATTGAATAGTATTATGATTCCCGTAATGACTGAGAGGCTTTTAGAAGAGTTAGAAAAGGCAAAGAGAAAAGGTTTTGATGTAGTTATTGTTGATGCAGCTATTCTTATTGAGGCAAATTGGGATAGGTTCGTAGATGAGGTATGGGTTGTTTATACGCCCAAAGAGCTTCAGGTAAGAAGATTAATGGAAAGGGAAAATATAGATAAAGAATTAGCTTTAGAAAGAGTGAGTTCACAAATGCCAATAGAAGAGAAAATAAAGCGAGCTAATGTAGTTATAGATAATAGCGGTGACTTTAATGAGTTACGAAATAAAGTTTTAGAGTTATGGGAAAGAGTGAAAAGTTCTACTTAAGTTATTCAAAAATTTCTACATACATTAAGTGCCCGTTAAGATATAAATTTATTTATGTAGATAATTTAGAGACAGAAATAAAACCTTATTTTAGTTTTGGAAATTCCATTCACAAAGTGCTTGAGAAATTCTATAGTCCAGAGGAAAACTTCAAAGTTCTTAAAAAGGATCCGTATAAATATCTTTTAGAACTTCTTGATAAGCATTGGATAAGCGCTGGGTATAAAAATGTTCAAGAAGAGTTAAGTGCAAAAAACAAAGCAAAAGAAATCCTTATTGCTTATTATAGGGAAAATATTTTTGGATTTGAACCTGCCTTTGAGGTTGAGAGTGAGTTCTCAATACCATTTTTAGGCTTGGACTTGAAAGGACGTCTGGATAGAGTTGATAAGGTTAACAAAGATTTTATAATAATTGATTATAAGACAAACAATTTTCTTTCTGATTCATTCAGAGAAGATGAAATTTTGCAACCAGTTATTTATAAGATTGCAGGTGACTATAAATATGGGAAAAATATAAAAGAAATTAGCTTTCATTATTTAAGGAAAGGGAAGAAAGTCAATTTTGAAGTCAGGTCTTATCTTATTGAAAAAAGTAAAAAGAGAATTGGGGAAATTGTTGAAAATATATATAAAGGATATTTTCAACCAAATGTAAATAAAAGCTGTAGTACTTGTGAGTTTAAAGACCGTTGCGAAGCTTACGCTCTTGTACAATTATCTCGTAAATCTCTTTAACAGTGCTATCCAAAACATCATTTACAACCACATAATCGTATAGGTATCTTTCTTCCATTTCTTCTTTTGCTCGCTTTGTTCTTTTTTCTATTTCCGAAAGGTTTTCTGTTCCTCTTTTGTTGAGTCTTTCAAGTAAAACTTCAATACTTGGCGGCATTAGAAATATCAAAAGTGCTTCTTCGTACTTATTTTTTATCTTTTTTGCTCCCTGAACATCAATTTGGAATATAACATCTTTCTTGTTACTTAGTCCTAAATCAATATACATTTGGGGAATTCCATATAAATTCCCATGCACTATTGAGTATTCAGCAAGTTTGCCTTCATCAATCATTTTTTTAAAAGTTTCTTCATCAACAAAATAGTAATCAATACCGTTAATCTCATTTTCTCTCGGATGTCTTGTTGTGCATGTAACAGCAATCTCAAAACGTGTGTCAAGCTTAACAAGTTCCTTTGTTACAGCATTTTTACCAACACCAGATGGGCCAGAAATAACTATAATCATGGCTTCAAAAGTTCTAATGCTTTATTTAATTGTTCGTCTTCCTTTGTGTTTGGATTATTATTTATTTCAATATCTGGAGTTATACCTTTCCCGTTAATACTTGTTTTATCGGGGAGAAGATATTCTTCAACTGTTATCTTGATTGAGTATGATTGAGGAAGAGGAAAAATCTGCTGTATAACACCCTTTCCAAAAGTTTTTTCGCCTATAACTTTTGCGACTTTATAGTATTTGAGTGCCCCAGTAAGAATTTCCGAAGCACTTGCAGTCCCTTGATCCACAAGGACAACCATTGGAATATTGAGTTTTTTCCCATTTACTGTAATTGGAGTTAGTTTTCCGCTTCTATCCTTTGTATATAATAATACACCGCTTGGGATTAATTGGCTTGCTATATTTTCGCATTCAGATAAAAGTCCCCCTGGATTGCCTCTTAAATCTAATATAATTCCCCGTACATTTTTTTGTTTGAATTCATCAAGTGCTTTCTTGACATCATTGCTTGCTCCCTCTGAGAACATAAAAATCTTTAAGTAACCAATTTTGCCATTTTCGTAATATCGTGTGTCAGTTAATGGTATGTTTATTTTTTCTCTTGTTACATTAAAAGTTAATTCTTTACTGTCTCTCTTAATTTTCAAGACAACCTGTGTTCCTATTTTGCCCTTTACTTTGGAGGCAACCTCATCCAAAGTTAATCCAAATGTTGACACTCCATCAACTTCCAATATGATATCTCCTTCCAATAACCCACTTTTTTCAGCTGGTGAACCCTTAAAAACGGTTACAATTTCTGGATAATTTAATTTTTCGTTTTTATTTATTACAACTCCAATTCCTGCATATTCCCCTTTTACTTCTTCTTGTAGTGCCTTTGTTTCTTCAGGATTCATAAATACAGTGTATGGATCGTTTAAAGAATTAACCATCCCCTTTATAAGTTCGTCTTCAGTTATTGGCTTGTAGAAATTTGAAAGAAGATAATCAGCTGTTCTTGTTAAGAGTATATGAGAGCCTGTTTGACTAACTCCAAGGGGATATCTAAAACCTACAAAATAACCTGCAATAAATGAAATCATTATAAGCAAAATTACTATAAGTATAATGTTTCTCTTCATTAGAGTCTCCTTAATCAAGGATTAGTTTATCAACATTTTCTAATTTTTCAAGTGTTTTAAGGTATTCAGAGTAATTTTTGTCTCCCATCAATGCATGGGTAAATCTCTTACCTATTTCAACTGATGGTTGATCAATCGGGTTTATGTTTAAAAGCTCCCCAAGCGCAAGTACTTCAAGTTCCATAAAGTAAATTAAACGACCAAGATTTTCCTCATCTATTTTCTCAATTTCAATCGAAACGTTTGGTCTTCCATTTTGAGTGAGTGCCATTTTTGTTGCAATGTATTCGTTTAAAAGCAATTCTGAATAATGTTTTCCGGTTAAGAAATCTAACTCTAAATATCCAAGGCTATTGTAAATAAGAGCATCCTTTCTGAACTTTTTTGGAACAACAAAGATTATCAGCTTGTCGTAAGGTCCTTCCATGAAAAGCTGAAGCGTTGAGTGTTGATGATATGGTCCTCTTGCAACAACAGGTGTAATTCCTGCATATATTTCTTTTCCATCTCGTGAGAATTTTTTACCGATACTTTCTGCAAGCAGTTGCTCATAAAATTTGCCCAAATATTCAAGACCATCTGAATACGAGAATATTACATTTATATTAACATCTTTTTCTTTAAAGAATTTGTATTGGGTTAAAGCAAATAACATTTCACTATTTTCAATAGGCTCTTTGTTTAAAAATTTTTCTTTTCTTTCTTTTGCACCAAGTAGGAGTTTTTCAATATTAATCTCCTCAAAGGCTGCAGAAAATAGGCCAACGTGCGATAAAACTGAATACCTCCCTCCAACTTTTGGATGAATTGGGTAAGTCTTAATTTCAAGCTCATTTGAAAGTTTTCTAAGTAGTCCTTTTTCTGGGTCCGTTGTAAAGAGGAAATGTTCTTTAGGATTAAGTCCTTCTTTTTTGAGAATGTCAACAAGTAGAAGTAGATTGAGTAGCGTTTCACTTGTTGATCCAGATTTTGTTATAATATTAAAAAAAGTCTTTTTGAGGTCAAGAGTTTGTATTAATGTGAGGTTTGTCTCAGGATCAATATTATCAATAAAATAAACTTTTTTAGGTTTTACAAAGTTCGAATAAATACCATTAACTGAATAATGTAGGAGTTCATTTCCAAGAATTGATCCACCCATTCCAATAACTACGAGATTATCAAATTTTTCTCTTATGTAAGATGCATAATTGTTAATTTCGTAAACTTCCTTAAGCATTTCATCTGGAAGGGTTAGAGGATAAAAATCGTCGTTAATTTTGTCTATTATTCTTTTTTTGACACTCTTTATCAATTCTACCTTTTTAAAAATTTCATTTCTGTTAACTCCATGCTCACCAATGTTTTCTGAAAAAATATTTGTAAAATCAATTTTCACTTAGTCCACCTGCCTTATTAAAGATTTGAATTGCAAAATTTGATAATTCGTCTAATTTTTCTTCTGAATATGCTTCAAGATAAATCCTAGTCTTTGGCTCTGTTCCAGAGAGTCTAAAAAGAATTGTGCTGCCATCTTCAAGTGATATTTGTAAACCATCGAGTTCATTTATATTTTTTATAGAAAGAAAATCTTTGTTTTGAAGTATATAGCTTTTTAGAAGGTTCATAATCTTACCTTGCAATTCTTTTGAAAAAGGAAAATCTATTCTTTTGTTGTATACGGCACCAAATTTTTCAAACAACTTGTTTCTTAATTCTCTAAGGCTTTTTTTATAATGAGAGATTATCTCGAGTACGAGCGTATTAACGAATATACCATCCTTTTCTTGTAGCCATCCTTGGATAGAAGCTCCACCACTTTCCTCTCCACCAAAAATTGCTCTTTTCTCAAAGAGTGCTTCACCTATGTATTTAAAGCCAACAGGAGTTACAATTGCTTCAAATCCGTAAGCTTTTGCAATCCTATCAAGTAGTGTTGTTGTTGAAATAGTCCTAACAACGTTTCCTTTGAGTTGTCTTACATCAAGTAAATAGTAGTATATTATAGAAAGAATAATATTGGGCGAAATAAAACTTCCATCCGAATCGATAAATCCAAATCGGTCGGCGTCTCCATCTGTTGAGAGTCCGACATTTGCTCTTTGGTTAAGAACTGCTTCTTTTAGTTGTTTAAGATTTTCTTCTATTGGTTCTGGATGAAGTTTTCCAAAAAGTGGATCACGTTCACCATGTATCATCTCAAAATCCGTTATATCTTTGACTAAAGGTGGCAAAAACCTTCTCCCTGTTCCAAAGAATGGCTCATAGACAACTTTAAGATGTCTCTCTTTAATTTTTTCGAAATCGACAAGTTTTTTTAAATTTTCGAAGTAATTTGTTTTATCGAAAATGGATATTATACCCTTGGAAACTGCTTCATTGAATTCAATAGACAAAATTTTTTCCTTGTTTTCTTTGATTTGGTTAATTATTTCTTCAATCCTTTTTGTTTCCTCCGGAAGAGCAGGTCCCCCTGTTTTATTTGAAAATTTAAGCCCATTGTACATATAATCATTGTGAGAAGCTGTTATGTTTATTCCTCCGGAAGCCTTCTTATCTAAAATTTCAAAAGCGACAACTGGTGTTGGAATATCGTATTGAGAAAAATGGACATTTATTCCGTGTGCAGCAATAACTGATGCCACAGATTTGGCAAAGTCCTCTGACATAAAACGTGTATCATAGCCAACAACGATAGACTTAGCATCAATTTCTTTAAGATAATTAGCGATAGCTGTTGAAGCTAATCTTACATTTTCAAATGTAAAATCATCTGCAATTATTCCTCTCCATCCTGATGTACCAAATTTAATTGGCATTTCTTAACTCCTTATAAATTTCTAAATATTTTTTTGCAGATTGCTCCCACGAAAAGTTACAACTCATACCAATCCTAATTAATTTTAGTAATAAGCTCTCATTTTTGAAAATCAAGAGTGCTCTCTTAATCGTTAAAGTAAGCTCATCACTTGAATACTCCTCGAATGAAAAGCCATTTCCACATTGAGTTATTTCTGAATAATTGTCAACAGTATCTTTTAATCCGCCAACTTCATGGACAAGGGGAAGCGTTCCATATCTCTGAGCTATCATTTGGCCAAGTCCACAGGGTTCATACTTAGATGGCATAAGGAAAAAATCTGATGAAGCATATATTTTGTGGGCCAGTGCTTCGTCAAATGTTAAAAACAGTTTGAATTTTTCAGGATACAAATCGCTCAATGTTTTTAATTTTTCCTCAAGAGGTTTCTCGCCAGTTCCTAAAATTACAACATTAAGGTCTTCGTTTAATATTTCTTTCAGGGATTCTGAAAGAATATCTAACCCCTTTTGCGAAGCAATTCTTGAAACCATTCCAAAAAGTGGTGCGTTAGCATTTTTTAACCCAAATTCCTCTACAAATCTCTTTTTATTATCTTTTTTATTATTTATGTTTTCGACGTCAAAATTTCTATAAATGAGAGGGTCATTTTGTGGATTCCATATTTCATAATCAATACCATTTAGAATTCCCACAAGATCGTGCTTTCTTGTCCTTAAAATTCCCTCCATTCTTTCGCCAAATTCCTCTGTGAGTATTTCTTTTGCGTAAGTTGGGCTTACTGTGCTTATTTTATCTGCAAAAACAATACCAGCTTTCATAAAACTTACCTTGCCATAAAATTCTAAACCGTCAATTGAGAAATATTTATCATCAATTTCTAAAGACCTTAATACTTCTTTGTCAAAGTTTCCTTGATAAGCAAGATTGTGTATAGTGTAGAGTGTCTTATATGGCAACCCCTTATCTTTTACAAACATTGGTATAAGTCCTGTTTGCCAATCATTTAAGTGTAAAACATCAATTTTCAGTTCTAACACCTTAATTATTTCAAGAACAGCTTTATCAAAAAATCCAAATCTTATTGCGTTATCTGGATAATCAATTCCTTTTTCTCCATAAAGGTTGTCTCTATCAAAAAAGTGGTCTTGTTCTATCAGGACTGCAAATCCGTTTTTATAGAATTCGACTAAATTGGCAAAACCTTCAACATCAATACCATCTATTCTGATTTTAAAAGGGATTCTTTTTTCGATTTGCTTAAATTGTTCTTTTGTTTTTTTGTAATAGGGAGTGAATAAGTAGACTGTTTCTCCTATGTTTGTAAGAACTTTAAATAAGGCTCCTGCAACATCTGCAAGGCCACCAGTTTTTGAAAATGGAACTGCTTCACTTGAGACTATTCCTATATTCATGATTGTTTCTCCTCCTTAGTATTTCTTAAAAATTGTGCTGCTTGTTCTGGGATCATTGGATTAATGTAGAACCCCGATCCCCATTCAAAGCCTGCAAGTTGAGTAAGTCTTGGGACAATATGAATGTGGAAATGGTAATACGAGATATTCAGATTATCCAGGGGTGATGTGTGAATATAAAAGTTATAAGGAACATTTGGAACTGCTTTTTCAAGCATCTTTAATGAATTTTGTAAAATTTCTGCAAGTTTTGTAATTTCATTTGCTTTAATTTGTCCAAAATCAGAAATATGTTCCTTTGGAAGAATCATTATTTCAAAGGGGACTGCAGAAGCAAATGGAACGATAGAAATGAACTTCTCGTTTTCGTCAATTAGCCTTTCTTTTTCATTGAGCTCTTGTTCGACAATATCACAATAAATGCATCTTTCTTTATATTGATAGTACCTTAATGCCATATCAAGTTCAAGCTTTACAACATCTGGCAATACCGGTGTAGCGATTAGCTGACAATGTGGATGCTCTAAAGAAGCACCCGCCCTTCTTCCTTTATTCTTAAAAACAAGGATGTATTTGAGCCTTACGTCCTTTCTTAGATCAAGCATTCTTTCTCTAAACATCCAAATTACTTTTTCTACTCGATCAAGCGGTAAAGTATCGAGAGATTTGTAGTGATCACCTGATTCGATTATTACTTCATGAGCACCTATTCCGTTCATAACATCATAAATCCCTTTACCATGACGGTTTAATTCTCCCTCCACTTTAAGAGCAGGAAATTTATTTGGAACAACTCTCACAAACCAACCGGGTTCGTTAGGATTTGTTCCTTCTTTTCTTATTGAGGTAATTTCTGGAGGAGTCATTGATTCGTGGCCTTCGCAAAAGGGACAGTTCTCTGGTCCTTTGAGAGCTTCTTCTTCACTTTTAAAGTCTGTTGGCCTTAATGCTCTTTCTGTTGCTATAATTACCCATTTTCCCGTTGTTGGATCTCTTCTCAGTTCTGGCATTTAAACCTCCTTATGGGAATCTTTTTATTGGATAATACAAATATGGATTTACTTCTTTATTACTCTCTAAAAGAGACCTTATAAGGTGGCCTCTGAATAAAAAGTCAAAGTCAAAATTAATTTCTTTCTTATGAAAGTCACTATACCACCAAAAGTGGTCACTTGCTTCTGCCTTTAGTATGAATTCGATTGCCTTGTCGCTTTTAACAAATTCTCGAGTTTCAATTAGATAAGTCCAAGCGGCGTTTGTTTCCTCATCTCCAATCCATGTGTCAAAATGACCATTTATCCACGACCCTGGCGTAAAATGATCAATCTCTTGTAGAGGAATTGCTTCACTGCCAAGGAGAGTTTCTTTTTCATTGAATGATTTAAATAATTCTTCCATAAAGTTTATTCCGTAATTTTCGAAGTATTCCCAAGGGTTTTCTCCATCGAGTATAAGTATAAGAGTACCATTTTTTTCAAGTTCATGTTTCAGGTCTAATACCGCATCCGTTGGTTTCATCTTGTTATAAATGAAACCAATTTTATCGGAAACGCTATGGTTTCTTAGAAATAAGATTGTATTTTTATAATTGTAAATGCCCTGTCCTAAACCAATTGATTTGACGAGTGCTTCGTCACTTCCAATCCATTTAACTTTGGATTCTTTAAATAAGGGAACTGCTTCTTCTGATATACTTCCTTCAGCAGGCCACATTCCTTTAATCTCAATATCGAATGTTTCTTTACCTATTTTTAAGGATCTCTCAATATGTGCTTTTGCATCTTCTAATAAATTAGATTTAACAAGTGGAACTTTTGCATCTGGTTTACTTTTTACTGCTGAATTAAAATCGAGAAGAAGTGGAATGATCGGATGGTAGTAAGGTGTAAAAGTTATCTCGATTTGGTTTCTTGCAATTAATTCCTTGTATTTAACAAAAAGATTATCGATAATTTTCTTTTCTAGACTTATTATCACCTCTTTATCTTGTTTTGTGAAGTGCAAACTCTTGTTTCTCATTTCTATTATTTCTTCGTCAATTGGAGCAAAAGCGGATAACTTAAAAATAACTTGGAAATCAAGTATTTCTGAAGCTGTTAATTTTTCACCTTTAGAAAATTTTTCTCTAAGATAATCTAAACGCTTGCTTTTGAACGAATAAGGGGTTCTAAATCTTCTGAACATAAAGTTTATTTCGCTTTGGTTCAGACTTTCAGGATCTGCGTCTTCGTAAACTTGATAAACATCTTTCTCTCCGTTTTGATATCTTTTTATTTGTTCAATAAGAATGCCAGAGAAATTTATATTGGCTTTGAACTCACTCTTAAGAAGCATCGAAGGTACAGAGTAATAGCCATTTAAAGAATGCCTTCTAACCCAAGGTAAAATTATTTTGTTTGTTAAAGAATCTAAATAATCTGGTTGGTGCATATGAAGCCATAAAAACAATTTATTTTGCATTTCTAACTCCGTTCTATTTTGTTTTTTTTAAAAAAATATACTATAATAGTATACATAACATTGCATTTATTACAAAATGTAAAAAATAGGAGAGGTGAAACAATGGCTGATGTAAAATTAGTTAATGTTACAAAAAAGTTTGGGAATGTTGTTGCAGTTGACAATGTAAACATTGATGTCAAAGATGGGGAATTTTTAGTGTTACTTGGACCATCAGGGTGCGGAAAAACAACTACTCTAAGAATTGTTGCAGGTCTTGAGGAGGTAACATCTGGTGAAGTTTATATTGGCGGTAAATTGGTTAATGATGTACCACCGAAAGACAGAGATATTGCTATGGTGTTTCAGAACTATGCTCTTTATCCGCACATGAATGTATATAAAAATATCTCCTTTGGGCTTGAATTAAGAAGAGTACCAAGGGATGTAATTGATAAAAAGGTAAGAGAAGTTTCTCAAATGTTAGGTCTTGAAAATCTTTTAGACAGAAAACCCAGAGAACTGTCAGGTGGTCAAAGACAGAGAGTTGCTCTTGCAAGGGCAATTGTAAGAGATCCAAAAGTTTACCTTATGGATGAGCCACTTTCCAACCTTGATGCAAAGCTTAGAGTTCAAACCAGAGGCGAGCTAATTAAACTACACGAAAGGCTTGGGGTTACAACAATTTATGTAACACATGACCAAGTTGAAGCAATGACACTTGGAGACAGAGTCGTCGTTATGAACAAGGGTAAAATTCAGCAAGTAGGAACACCTAAAGAGGTTTTTGATAAACCAGCGAATAAATTTGTTGCAGGTTTTGTAGGAACACCTCCTATGAATTTCTTCGACGTTACTGTCGAAAAAGAAGGCGATGATTTAGTTTTAAAGGGCTCTGATTTTAGAATTAAGCCATTGAAAGAGCATGCAAAATTATTAGAGTCCGCAAACATCAAAGGGAAAGAAGTAATTCTTGGAATTAGGCCAAAAGATATTTTCCCTAAGGAAGAGTTGCTGGAAAGCATGAAACCTTACATAGAACAGTTAAAGGCACCTATTGATTTTGTCGAACTAATGGGTTCTGAGACTTTTCTCCACTTCAAATTGAACGGAACTCTTGCAATTGCACGTGCTTCCGCTAATGCAAATTATGCAATGGGCGATATTGTTGAGTTATACGTAGACTTAAGAAATATTCATGTATTTGATAAAGAGACTGAAACTGCTTATTTCTAATGCAAGTTGGCATTTGCAATATCAAATTTTTAGTTCCTGATTCCTTTTCGCTTAAGGATAAAAGACAAGTTACTCAAAGCCTTGTTAAGAAATTGCGGAACAACTTTAATGTATCAATTGCAGAAGAGAACATTGATTCATGGAAAGACGTTTATTTAACTGTTGTAAGTGTTAATACTGAAAAATCGCATCTTTTTAGTACTCTTTCCAAAGTTGTTGAATTTATTAAGAGCGAGCCAAGAGTAGTATTAGAGGATTATAATATTGAAATTCTATAAGGAGGAGGTTTTATGAAAGTTCTATATAACGGTAAAATTATAACTTTTAACGTAGAGCAGCCTTATATTGATAACGGTGCAATTGTTATTGAAAACGGAGCAATCAAAGATTTAGGAATAACCCAACAAATCCTCTCTAAATATAAAAACGCTGAACTTTATAACCTTGAGAATAGATATGTGATTCCTGGCTTTATTAATACTCACATGCACCTTTATAGTACTTTTGCTAGGGGTTTTGGCTTTGGTGGAGCAAGTCCTTACACTTTTAAAGAAATTCTTGAGCAGATATGGTGGAAGCTCGATAAACTCCTTGACACGGAAGAAGAAATTTACTATAGTGCCTTAATGCCTGCAATTGAAGGTTTAAAATCTGGGACAACAACCATAATTGACCATCATGCCTCTTTTGGGCTTATAGATGGCTCTCTTGACATTTTAGAAAAAGCACTGAAAGATGTTCAAATAAGAGGTGTTCTTGCTTATGAGACCTCTGACCGATGGGGTAAGGAACTATCTCAAAAATCGATAAGGGAAAATGAAAGGTATATAAAAAAAGAAAAAGATAAAGATTTCTTTAATGCGCTTTTTGGACTTCATGCTTCATTTACTCTTGAGAATGATACGCTTGAAGAGGTTGCAAGTATTGGAAACTCACTGAATGTTGGTTTTCATATACATGTTGCAGAAGGAATAGAAGATGTTGAGCATGCACAAAGAGTTGCAAATAAGAGAACAGTTGAAAGACTTAATGATTTCGGGATTCTAAAAAGAGATACTCTTGCAATTCATTGCATAAATATAAATGAAAAAGAAATAGAAATCCTTAGGCAAACAGAAACAACTGTAATACATAACCCTGAATCTAATATGAATAATGGAGTTGGAGTTGCCCCTATTCTTGAGATGGACAAAAAGGGTATTTTGATTGGTCTTGGGACTGATGGATACACCCCATCAATGATTGAGTCGGTGAAAGTTGCATATATCTTGCCCAAACTTCACCACAGAGATCCAAGAGTTGGAAGCGATCTTGCAAGGAGAATGCTTTTTGAAAATAATGCCTCTATTGCAAACCGTTTCTTTAATAGGGAATTAGGCGTTATAAAAGTTGGAGCTTACGCTGATCTTGTTGTACTTGATTACAATCCGCCAACTCCACTTGATGAAAATAATTTCTTCTTCCATCTTATTTTCGGAATAAGAGATAATGCGGTTAAAGATGTTTTTGTACATGGAGAATTACTAGTAAAAGATCAAAAGCTTACAAAAATTGACGAAGTTGAAGTCTCAAAAAAGTCACAAGAAGTAGCTCAAAAATTTTGGAGGAAGTTTTAGATATGGAACTCGATAGAAGGAAACTTTCAAATATTATAGATGTTGCAAGGAGAAGAAGAGCAGCAGATGTTTTAATTAAAAATGCAAAAATCATTAATGTATTTAACGAATCAATTGAAGAGGGGGACATTGCAATTGCAGAAGGAGTTATAGCAGGAGTCGGAAGATATGACGAGGGAAACGTAGTGTATAATGTCGACGGAGCCTTTGTTTCTCCATCGTTTATTGATTCGCACATGCACATCGAAAGTACGATGCTTATCCCTACTGAATTTGCAAAGGCAGTAGTTCCGCTTGGTACAACAACAGCTGTAGTTGATCCACATGAAATTGCAAATGTTGCGGGAATTCCAGGTATTCAGTTTATGATTAATGCTTCAAATAATGTGCCAATGGATATTTACTTTATGCTTTCAAGCTGTGTTCCTGCAACAAACCTTGAGACTTCTGGTGCAACTCTATATGCGGAAGATCTTGCAGTGTTGAAAAACCATAAGAGAGTTTTAGGACTTGCAGAAATGATGAACTACCCAGGTGTTATAAATAAAGACCCCGAAATACTTGATAAAATTCTTCTTTTTAGAGATGGTATAATTGACGGTCATTCTCCAACGCTTTCAGGCTATGAACTTAATGCCTATTTGTCAGCAGGTATTCTTGCAGATCACGAATGCACAACAAAAGAAGAGGCATTTGAGAAGTTATCTAAGGGTATGTGGATAATGATGCGTGAAGGATCTGTCACAAGAGATGTGAGAAATTTGCTTCCCGTTTTAAATGACAAAACTAAACATCGATTTTTACTTTGTACTGATGATAAGCATCCGGAAGATCTAATATCAGAGGGTCATATAAATTTTGCAATAAAACTTCTTTTTGAAAGTGGAATTCCTTTACCTACTTCTATAAGACTTGCAACGCTTAATCCATCACTATTTTTTGGATTTAGAAGAAAAGGAGGCATTGCACCTGGTTATGCCGCAGATATAGTCGTATTTGAAAATCTAAACAAAATGGATTTGGTTTTCAAGGACGGTAATTTAGTTGCAAAAGATGGAGTTCCTTTGTTTGATGTTGAGGAGCCAAAGCACGATGACGCTGTTAAAAATACTATAAATATTAAAGTCGCAACATTTGAAAAGCTTAAGGTTCCTTTGAAAGGGAAAAGAATTAGAGTAATTGGCTTACGACATGATTCAATAGTAACAGACGAGCTTGTATTCGAACCGAGAGTAGATAACGGTTTGTTAGTTTCTGATACAGAAAGAGACATCATTAAGATAGCAGTTTTTGAAAGACATAAAGCAACTGGTAAAGTCTCGGTTGGTTTTATCCATGGGCTTGGTTTAAAAAAGGGAGCTTTTGCTACCTCAATTGCACACGATTCTCATAATATTATTGTTGCAGGAGAAAATGATAAAGACATGCTTCTTTCAGTAAGTCAACTTGAGGCAATGGGTGGCGGTATTTCAATTGCAAAAGACGGAGTTGTCATTGATTATTTGGCACTTCCCTATGGTGGACTTATGACCAATCGATCGGTGTATGAGGTTGCAGAGGTCTTAAAAAGGCTTCACAAAGTTGCTCACGAGGAACTCGGAGTATCTTATCCTGATCCTTTTATGGCGCTTGCATTTATGCACCTTGCAGTAATCCCCAAACTTAAAATTACTGATTCAGGTCTTGTCGATGTTGAAAAGTTCAGTTTTGTTGATCTATTCGTTGAGTAAGGAGGGCAAATTGCTTTTAAAAAACGCAAATATTATTGCAAATGGTAATAATCTGAAAAAAGTTAATATTTTAGTTGAAAATAAAAAAATCAAAGAAATTTTTGAAGGCAATATTCCTTACGGCATAGAGGATAAAGAAATAATAGATTGTAGCAATTATATTGTATTTCCTGGATTTATTGATGCTCATGTTCATTTTGATGATCCTGGTTATACTGATAGAGAGGATTTCTTTACTGGTACACAAAGTGCTGCAAAAGGTGGAGTTACAACAATTGTAGACATGCCTTGTACATCAGTTCCTGAAGTGATCTCAAAGGAAAATCTTCACTACAAACTTGATATTGTTTCAAAAAAGGCTATTGTAGATTTTGCTTTTTGGGGTGGAGTAACTCCTATTCAGATTCAAACTGGTGAATACAAAAAGACTATAAAAGAATTGAAAGAAGAGGGTGTTGTAGGACTAAAACTCTATACGATATCTGGAATGAAGACTTATCCGAAAGTTAATACTGAGGAAATGGCAGCTGTTTTTGATTACATAAGAGACCTTGGACTCGTTGCGGGAATTCATGCTGAAGATTTTGAACTTGTTGATTACTTTTCAAAAAGAGAGCAAAATTTGAATCATATTTATCCCTTGGCATGGACAAAAGGTAGAAACTATGAAGCTGAAGCAGTTGCTATTTTAAGAAGTATTGCCCTCGCGAAAGAGTTTAAAAATAAGGTTCATATAGTTCATCTTTCTACAAAACTTGGCCTTATGATAATCGAAATGGCAAAAAATGAGGGTATTAATATTACAACTGAGACTTGCCCTCATTATCTTGTTTTTAATGAGAATGACCTTGAAAGAATTGGTCCAATTCTCAAAACTGCACCTCCAGTTCGAAGAAGAGAGGATTCAGAATATCTTTGGGATGGGCTTAAAAAAGGAAGTGTTGATTTTGTAACAACAGATCATGCAGGGGGTGTTTATCCACAAGAAAAAAATAAACAAAGTATTTGGGATAATTATGCTGGTATCCCGGGTGTTCAAACCCGATTTAACGTTTTATTTACATATGGTTATTCAACTGGACGCCTTACCCTTGAGGATTTAAGGAAAGTGTTGTCTGAAAAACCTGCCGAAAGATTTGGACTCAAAAGCAAAGGTAAAATTGAAATCGGGAATGATGCGGATTTTGTTATTGTAAATCCATATGGTGAATTTAAATTTAATGCAAGCAAAGATCTTCTTTGCAAAAACAAGTATTCTCCTTTTGATGGATTTACGTTTAAAGGGGAGATTGAAAAAACTATTGTTAGAGGGCAAATTGTTTACGAGAAAGATAAAGGTATAACAGTAAATGGAGGTTTTGGAAAATTTGTAAAAAGCGAATATTAGGTATTCTAAACTTATTTATTTAAAAAGAGGGGTGAAACACCCCTCTTTTATTTTTCTCCTTTTATGAACGGTTCACCAAGAGATTTTGGTGCACCAAGATGTTTTCTCATTACTTCTCTTGCTGTTATAATAAGCACTATAATTGTTACAAAATATGGTGTCATTTTAAGTATTGGAACAGGAATACCAAGTGGTTGTAAAATGTATTGTAAAACATCTACACCACCAAATAGATATGCGCCAAGAATTGCACGAAGAGGGTCCCACTGAGCAAAAATTGTAAGCGCAATTACAATCCATCCTCGTCCTCCAGTCATTCCTTCAATCCACGACGGCATATACGCAAGTGTTAAGTATGCACCTGCAAAACCAGCAAAGCAACCACCAATAAAAGTAGAAAGATATCTTACAAGAGAGACATTTATGCCCAAAGCATCAGATGCTTTAGGGTTTTCACCAACTGATCTTATAATAATCCCCCATCTTGTTTTAAAAAGGATAAACCATGATACTACTGCAAGAATGATACCTATGTAAAATAAGGGATCTCTATTGAATAATATTGGGCCAATGAATGGTATTTTTGAAAGTCCAGGAATTGCTACTTCAGAAAACCTTACTGAAAGTGGTGCTCCAATATAGCTTTTGCCTAACATACCAGCAAGTCCAATGCCTATCATTGCAATTGCAAGTCCTGAGAGTGTTTGTATTCCACGTATTGTAATCGAAACAAATGCATGCAAGAGCGAAAGAATTCCTCCTGATAGGATTGCCGCAATCAAGCCCAAAGTTGGATTTTTAGTTATATATGTTACGCTAAATCCTATAATCGCTCCCAAAGCCATCATTCCTTCTATACCCAAGTTTAAAATGCCAGATCTTTCTGTAATTATTTCGCCTATTGTGCCCAAAAGAAGGGGAGTTCCTGCAACCATTGTTCTTTGAAGAATTGATATAATTAAATCCATAGCATCACCTTCTTATCTTTATTTTATATTCTGTAAAGAAATTACCCACCATGACAAAAATTAGGATTAAGCCGTTAAATGCGTTTATAGTTGAAAATGGAAAGCCAAGTGAAGTTTGGATTACATCGCCGCCTACTAAAATACCTCCAAAAAAGACTGCTGAGACAATTGCAAGAATTGGATTCAGTTGAGCAAGCCATGCAACTATAATTGCAGTGTATCCATATCCAGAGGAAATCTGAGCAGGATAAGTAAGATGCCTATGAATTCCTGCAACTTCTCCTACTCCTGCAATTCCTGCAAGTCCTCCTGAAATTAGCATCATAATTATAGTTATTTTAACAAAATCGATTCCAGAATACCGCGCAGCGTGAGGATTTTCGCCAGTAACTTTTATTTCATAACCATATTTGGTTTTTTCAATAAATAAATAGATCAATACTGCTGATAATAAAGCAATTATCAAAGTAATATAGCTTATTCTTGTCCCTGGAATCTGGGCTAAGGTTGCACTTTGTGGAAAATTGTCTGTATATGGAAAACCATACTGTGTTTTACCTTTCCAAGGGCCATATACAAGATATTCTACAAAATCTTCTGCAATGTAATTCAGCATAAGTGTGGAAATAATTTCATTGATTCCTAACTTGACTTTAAGTAGTGCAGGAATTAAACCAAATAGCGCACCACCCAAAAAACCCACCAAAAACATAATAGTTATTGTTGAAATTGATGAATGATAAGGACCAAAGTTTAATGCAATCCATGTTGCAAAAGTTGCCCCAACCAATAACTGTCCATTTGCGCCTATATTCCAAAATTTGCCTTTAAATGCTACAATTAAACCTTCTGTTATAAGAAGCAGTGGGATTGCTTTAGCTATTGTTTCTTTTAAACCAAAAGGCGAACCAAATGACCCTTGAAAGATCTTAGAGAATGCATAAAAAGGGTTAATACCACGCAATAAAAAAATAAAACTTGATAAAATTACAGCTACAAAGATGGAGATGAGATAAACAGAAGTATAGTACTTTTTTGAGACATAACCCCTCTTTTCAATTGAGATGTGCATTATTCTCCTCCTGTTTCCTTAGGGATCCAGCCATCATTAAACCAATTTCTTCAATTGAAACTTTCTTTGGATCAACTATACCCATAAATTCTCCCATAAACATCACTGCAACTCTGTCACTTAGTTGAAGTATTTCCTCTAAATCTTCTGAGACAAGAAGTATTGCAGAACCTTCTTTCCTCTTCTTTAACAATAGTTTTCTTATATATTCAGTTGCAGCGATATCAAGGCCATAAGTTGGGTGTGCGGCAACAATAAAATTAGACTTTGTTGTAGTCTCTCTTGCAAGGATTAATTTTTGTATATTTCCTCCCGATAAAAGTTTTGTTTTTGTCTCTATCGACGGTGTTGCAATTGAAAAATCTTTCACCAGTTTAATTGTAAAATCTTTAATTGTTTTGTAATTTAAAAATCCTCTGTTAGAAAATGGCTCTTTATAGTAGTCTCTAAGCACGGCGTTTTCGTAAACTGGAAAATTTGGTACTATTCCATACTTTATCCTTTCCTCAGGAATGTGAGCAACACCCATTTCTCCTATTTCTCGTGCACCTCTGTTTTGTATCTCCTTATTATTAATAATTACCTTCCCTTTTTCTACTCTCCTTAGTCCAGTAAGTGCTTCTACTAATTCCTTTTGTCCATTTCCGGAAACACCGGCTATACCGAGAATTTCTCCCTTTCTTATTTCAAAAGATAAATTTTTTACAGCCTTTATGCCTTTGTCACTTAGAACATCAATATTTTCAACTTTAACTACAACTTCACCTGGTTCAACCTTTTCCTTTTCCAAATTGAATATAATTTCTCTACCAACCATCATTTTTGCTAACTCTTCTTTTGTTGCATCCTTTGTCGTTGTGGTTCCAATAACTTTTCCTTGCCTTAAGACTGTTACAATTCCACCTAATTCATAAACCTCTTCAAGTTTGTGAGTTATAAAAATGACTGAATGTCCATTAGCAACGAGTTTTTTAACTGTTTTAAAAAGTTCAGTTGCTTCTTGTGGTGTAAGTACTGAGGTAGGTTCATCAAGGATAAGCAATTTTGCTCCACGCATTAGTGCTTTTAAGATTTCAACCCTTTGTTGTTCTCCTGCTGAAAGCTGCCATATTTTTGCATCTGGATTTACATGTAAACCAATTTCGTTACTGTACCTCTCTATTTCTTTTGCAATATCTTCTGTTGGATTTAGAAATTTAGTTCTATTAAGTCCAAGCGCTACATTTTCAGCAACTGAGTGATTTTCTACAAGCATGAAATGCTGGTGAACCATACCGATTCCATAATTCATTGCAGTTCGAGGAGAGTCAATAAAAACTTTCCTTCCGTTTATAAATATTTCTCCATCATCAGGTTGGTAGATGCCATAGATTATATTCATAAGTGTTGTTTTTCCCGCACCATTTTCTCCTAAAAGGGCATGAATTTCACCTGCATTGATTTTTAAAGAGATTTTATTGTTTGCTACAACTCCTGGAAATTCTTTGTAGATGTCCTTTAATTCAAGCGATTTGAATTCGATATTGTCTAATTCCAAGGTTTCACCTCACTTAATTTAATTGAAGGGGGGATTTAACCCCCCTAAATTAACTTCTTTAATTGTTTTTTTATTTTGGAATTTCTCCAACTACATTGTCAACAAACCAATTAATATTCCACAATAAATCGTGAGAAGCCCTTTCTCCTGGTTTTAATCTCAATGTTCCTTTTTGATCATAGATTGGACCTGTAAACGGATCAAAGAGAACTGTTGGTTCACTCATTTGTTCTTCTCTCTTCATAACAAGATCGTATATGCTAATTTTTCCAAGGATTGGATCGTTTACAAATTTTGCTTTAAGTGCATCAACAAACTTTGGATTAATTGGAGTATTAAAGTCTGCTCCAAGTTTGCAAGCGCCTTCTTTCATAAGCCACCAGTAGTCCTGGTTAGTCCAAGTATTTGTGTATACTCTTCTTATAATGTCTTCATAGATTGGTTCCCAATCTGCAAGCTGCCCAGAAACTACTGTATCGGGTCCATATTGTAACATAGGGCTATAGTGAGAAAATGTATAGATCTGCTGTCCTTTCTTTGTATGTTCTTCGCCAACATCGATCACAGCAGTAGAATCTTCTGTGAACGCTAAGGCATCAACTCCATCAGATATCAGAGATTCTGCTGCTTCTTTTGCCTTTGCAGGGTCATACCAAGAGAATAGCCATCTTACATAGACTTTTGCCTTTGGATTGGCTTCTTTTACACCAATTGCAAATGCGTTAATGTGTCTTATAACTTCGGGAATTGGATGAGCTGCAACATATCCAATTTTATTAGTTTTTGTAAGAGCGCCAGCCATTAAACCTGTAAGATAATAAGCTTGGTAAAGTTCAGAGAAATAAGTGCCAAGATTGGTATCCCTCTTGTAGCCAGAGCAATGTTCAAAAATAACATTTGGATACTTTTTTGCTGCTTCAGCTGTTGCGTCCATAAATCCGAAACTTGTTGTGAATACAATGTTGCATTTTTCTTCGTTAACTAACCTGTCGATGTAACGACCAGCATCAGTTTCTGGAACTGATTCAATGTAGACTGTTTTAAGCCATGGGAATTTTTGTTCGAGTTGCTTTCTTGCTACATCATGTGCATTAGTCCAACCATAATCACCCGTAGGTCCTACATAAATAAATCCTGCTTTAATAGTTTTTTCTTGAGCTTGTGGTTGGGATGTTGTTTGGGAAGGTTGTTGCGGCGAACATGAGACAGAAGTAAATACAAGCATTAATAAAACTAATGCTACTAATAATGTTTTTAATTTGTTTTTTAGCATACTTCACCTCCTTTAAAGTTATTTTATTAAATTTACTTAAAATTTGCAATATGTTTGTGAATATTTCTTAAAAAATATTATAATATAATATAAAAGCTATCTTAAACAAGAAAGGAGACAATCTATGGGACATGTTAAAAGCTTGAAGTGTTTGATTTGTGGATCCGAATATCAAGAAGATGAAGTAGAGTACACTTGTCCTAAGTGCGGAAACGAAGGTTTGCTTGAAGTTGAATACGATTATGGAACAATCAAAACAGAGTTTACTAAAGAATATCTAAAAAATAATAAAAATTATTCTATGTGGAGATATTTGCCATTACTTCCAATAAACGATGCTTCAAAAATTGGACCACTTCAAGTAGGCTTTACTCCACTTTATGATGTGCCAATAATTAGAAAAGATTTAGGTGTGAGAAATCTTTTTATAAAAGATGAAGGAAGAAATCCAACTGCCTCTTTAAAAGATAGGGCATCAGCTGTAGTTGTTGTTAAAGCTCAGGAAGTTGGGTTAAATGATATAACTTGTGCTTCAACTGGAAATGCTGCTTCATCTCTTGCTGGTGCAACTGCTTCAGTCGGCTTAAAATCATACATTTTTGTCCCCAAAAATGCTCCAAAGGCAAAACTTACTCAGCTTTTAGTTTTTGGTGCAACAGTATTTGCTGTAAACGGGACCTACGATGAAGCATTTGATCTTTCAATAAAGGCGACAAAGGAATTTGGATGGTATAATAGAAATACAGGTTTTAACCCATATACTGTTGAAGGAAAGAAGACTGTAGCACTTGAAATTGCAGAACAATTGAACTTTGATGTTCCCGACTATATTTTCGTTTCAGTTGGAGATGGCAATATTATTTCAGGAGTTTATAAAGGGTTTTTTGATTTATTAAATCTCGGCTTTATAGATAGAATGCCAAAACTTATTGCAGTCCAGGCAGAAGGTTGCTCTCCCGTTGTTGATGCCGTTAATGGGGATGGAATAATTAGACCAGTCATACCTAATACAATAGCTGATAGTATTTCAGTTGGAATCCCAAGATCTGGAATTATGGCAGTTAAGTATATTAAAGAGAGCGGAGGTTTTGGAATAAAAGTCAGTGATTTAGAAATTCTAAATGCAATAAAATATCTTGGATCTAAAAGTGGTATCTTTGCTGAACCTGCTGGATCAACTTCATTTGCAGGTTATTTGAAGGCGCTTAATAGCGGTTCTATTAGAAAAGATGATAAAGTAGTTGTGATTATAACTGGGAACGGCTTAAAAGATGTTGATAGTGCTATGAGAGCTGTAAAGGAACCTATTTATGTAGATCCTACTATTGAGGATGTTAAAAATAAATTAAAAGAGACAAAATAATTATTCTGATACTGGTGAAATCACAACTATCATTTCCTTTTTTATAAGAATAAAGTCTCTTTTTTCAATGACTTCTTTAGAATTAATTGAGCGTATTTCTGCATCTACTACGGGTAAGAACTGTGTGTCCTTTAAAAACTTATTTAACGCATCTGAAAATCGCATATTCGCTGGAACATAAACGAAACCTTTTATTACAAATGCTTCTGTTAATATTGTAACTTCTGTTTTTTTAGTGTTTGGATTTATTGCCATTTATACCTCCAAAAAAATTAAAGGCAGGTTTTTTCCCTGCCTTTAATTTTTAACTTTTTCTTTGCTTCTTTTTGTTTTTTTCTTACACTTGGTGGGACATAGTAACGTCTTTTTTTAATTTCTGCATAAATCCCATCTTTTGCGCATTCTCTTCTAAATCTCTTAAGCATGTCCTCTAAGGACTCATTTTGTCTTCTATGTACTTCTGCCACTGGTTTTCTCCTAACTTTTAGTTAGGATAATCGCCTCCTTTCACAATTTTCTCAATACAAGTTTACAGAATTTTCAATTATTGTCAAGAATTTTTACTAAAATTTATAAAAATTCTTTAAATTTTATCTTGCAAAATATTACTTTTATAGTTATAATTAATGCGTGGTGATAAAAATGAGCGAATTTATACAAAACAATTTAAGTAGAGTTGAAAGACTAAATTTAATGAGAAAGCTTCTTATCGACATGGATAAAGGACTAATTTCTCCTGCGGAAGTGAAGGAGCGTTTCAAGAAGATTTTGGAAAATGTTCATCCGGCTGAAATTGCAATAATTGAAAACATTCTTATAGTTCAGGATCATTTTCCACAAGAAAAAATTCATCGACTTTGCGACGTGCATATCGACATTTTTAGAGAATCACTTGAAAGTCAAGAAATTAATGTTCAAAAAAGCCATCCCTTATACCTTTTGTATGATGAACATAAAAAAATATCTGAAATTTTGGGAATGGTGATGAAAATTGCATCAAGCATTGAGAATAACAAAAATGTTGATGCGGTTACAAAAATTCTTGAAGAGAATTTACCTGTCTTTGATAGCTTATTTGATATTGAAAATCATATGGTTAGGGAAGAAAATGCCTTATTTCCCTTTTTAGAGAAGCATGATGTAGTTCAGCCGCCTCAAATTTTATGGAACGAACATGATTCGCTACGAGCAAGACTTAAAGATTTGAGAGGATATCTAAATAAGGCTTCAAATCTTAATAATCAAGAAATCGATGAATTACCAAATCTACTCAAATATATTGTAGATCTTAAAACTTCCCACATTTACAAAGAGAACAAAATACTTTTTCCAACTGCACTTGATAAACTTGAGGAGGCGGAGTGGGATAAGGTTTGGGAGGGGATGAACGAGATTGGATATGCAAAATATACAGATTTAAGTTTAGTGAAGGAAACAGGGAAAATTTACAAAAAGAAAGAAATTTTAGAAGATAGATATATATATCTTGAATCGGGTAAATTTACACTTGATGAGTTAAATGCTCTTTTTGAGACTTTACCTATTGAAATCACATTCATAAATAAGGATGATATAGTACAATTTTTTAACAGGGGTGAAAAAAGAGTATTTGTAAGAACAAAGACGGTTTTAGGACGCACTGTTCAAAATTGCCATCCGCCAAAGAGCGTCCACATAGTAAACAAAATTTTGGAAGACTTTAAAAGTGGCAAAAGAAATGTTGCTGAGTTTTGGATAAATATGCAAGGGAGATTAATATATATTAGGTACTTTGCAGTTCGTGATTCTTTAGGAAACTATCTTGGAACTTTGGAAGTAACACAAGATGTTACAGATATTAAAAAGTTAGAAGGAGAAAAAAGAATTTACTCAGAAGAGTAGGGAGGAAAAAATGGTTTCAAAAGAAGAAATTATTAATGCATTAAAAAATGTTTATGACCCAGAAATACCGATTAACATTGTTGATCTTGGCCTTATCTACAAACTTGATGTGGATGAAGAAAATGGGATTGTGAAAATTTTAATGACTTTAACTGCACCTGGGTGTCCCATGGGAAATTATATAGTTAATGACGTTGAAATGGTTTTAAGGTCTCTTGATGGCGTAAAAGATGTTCAAATTGAGCTTACCTACGATCCGCCGTGGTCACCCGATATGATGAGTGAAGAGGCGAAGAAGGAGCTGGGCTATTTATGATTTATTTTGATAGTGCAAGTTCTACAAAACCCGATCCAGAAGTATTGCATGAAATGTGCGAGTTTGCGAGTGATTATTATGCAATACCTTCTTCTATTTTTTCTCATACATTAGGATTACAAGTCGCTGATAAAATTCAAGAGGCAAGAGATTTTATAGGAAACAAATTAGGTGTTAAGGGAAGTGAAATTATCTTTACTTCCTCCGGAACTGAAGCAAACAATTTAGCAATTAAAGGCTATGTTTTTGCTAACAGGAATAAAGGAAAGCACATAATAACCTCAAAAATTGAGCATATCTCTGTTTTAGAAACTGTAAAAAAGCTTTTGAGAGATGGTTATGAGATTTCTTATATAGGAGTCGATAAGGACGGTTTCATAGATATAGATGAATTAAAAAAATCCATAAGGGATGATACTATTCTGGTTACTATACAGCTTGCAAATCACGAGGTTGGTACAGTTCAAAATATCGAAGAAATCGCCAAGATCTCTAAAGAAAAAGGAATTACTGTACATGTTGATGGTGCTATTGCTATTCCGTATATAAATTTGAAATTGGATAATATTGATATGCTCACTATTTCTCCTCATAAGTTTTATGGTCCAAAAGGTGTTGGAATATTATATGTTAAAGAAGGTTTGAAGCTTGAAAAAATATTAGACGGTGGATATAACGAATTTAATTTAAGGGCTGGTCATGAAAATACTCCTGCGATTGTTGGCGCAAAAAAAGCGTTTGAAATTTGGGATAGCAGTATATCGGAGTATTTAAGGAACTTGAAAATGTATCTATATGATAAATTATTAAGTGAAATACCTGATGTTATGCTTAATGGAAGTCTTAATAAATCTTTGCCGCACATACTTAATGTTACCTTCAAATATATTGAAGGTGAATCAATTGCTTTAAGGCTTGATTTTGAAGGTATTTCAGTAACGACAGGATCTGCCTGTTATAGCAGAAACTTACAGGCAAGTCATGTTCTCCTTGCGATGGGAAAATCACACGAAGATTCTCATGGTTCAATACGATTCTCATTGTCCAAGTATAATTCTAAAGAAGAAATTGATTATACAGTTTCAAAACTTAAAGAAATTGTAGAAGATTTGAGAAGAATAAGTCCACTTTTAGGAGGTGAGTAATATGCCAATTCCATATACTAAGTTGGTTATAGAACATTTTAAAAATCCACATAACGTTGGTGAAATACAAGATGCTGATGTGAAAGTAACTGAGGGAAGCCCGGCCTGTGGTGATATGATAACTCTCTATCTTAAGATCGATCCAAAAACACGCAAAATTGTTGATGTAAAGTTTAAGTCATACGGATGTGCTTCAAACATTGCAACTGCTTCAATTATTACAGATTTGGTTAAAGGAAAGACTGTTGAGGAGGCAAAAAATATTACATGGAAAGATGCTGCGGAGGCTTTGGGTGGTCTTCCTCCTGTTAAGGTTCACTGTTCTGTTCTTGCGGCAGATGCATTGCATTCTGCTGTTGAACTCTACCTTGAGAAAAACGGTTTAACTAAAGAACATGAACCTACTACTGTTGATAAAGTGTATGAGCGTTTGTCTCATGTTATGAATCCTGAAACAGGTATTGATATTGTTAAATCAAAGATTGTAAAATCTGTTGTCGTAAATTCTCACGTAGTTGAAATCGTTCTTAATATTCCTGAAACTTTTCAATTTGGAGAAAATATAAAAGAAGAAATATTAGAAAGACTTCAGTATCTTTGGGATGTAAAAGAGGTTAAAATATTGTTTAAGGAGTAAAAGTATGAATGTAAAAGTCAAACTCTACGGAGATTATTTAAAATATGGTCCAGAAGAAACATACATTGATATTGAAGAAGGCTCAACAGTGGAAGATGTTTTGAATAGATTTGGCATAAAGGAAAGAAAATATATTATAGTCCTTGTTAATCTTAAAAGAGCATGGTTTGAGGACAAGTTAAACGATGGAGATGTGGTAAGCGTGTTCTCACCTGTTGGAGGTGGCTAAATGGTTCAAGACCCAGTTTGTAAAATGATTATGGAGAAAATCGAAGCACTTACAAGAGTTGAATATAATGGTGAGATTTATTATTTCTGTTCAGAAGATTGCAAAGAGCAGTTTCTGAAGAATCCAGAGAAGTATCTTATTAAACCCAAAAAACCTGAAAATTCGGGGTGTTAGATGTTATCAAAAGATGAATTAGAAAGATATGATAGACAAATACGTATTGATAAAATAGGAATAGAAGGTCAAATAAAATTAAAGAATTCAAACGTTTTAGTTATCGGAGCTGGCGGCTTAGGAAGTCCTATTCTTCTTTATCTTGCATCTGCAGGTGTTGGTAGGATTGGTATTGTAGATGGTGATGTAGTTTCCGTTGGAAATCTAAATAGGCAAATTCTTTATAATATTGACGATATAGGGAAAGCGAAAGTACTAGTTGCAAAAGAAAAAATAGAGAAATTAAATCCTAATATTGCAGTGGAAGCTTACAACACTTGGCTTACAGAGGAAGAGACTGCGAGAATAATTTTAAGAAAATTCACAGCTATAATAGATGCAACTGATAATTATGAAACAAGATATTTAATAAATAGAGTGGCAGTTCATTTAAATAGGCCTTTATTTATTGGGGCTGTTGGGCGTTTCGTTGGTCAAGTAATGGTTGTAATACCACATGAGACAGCTTGTTTAAACTGTATCTTTCCAGAAAGAGAAAAACAAATTCTTTTTAAATTAACCGAAGAAAATAGGAATCAAGGTATTATTGGAACTACAGTTGGAGTAACAGGAACAATTGTGGCAAATGAGTTTTTAAAATATACTTTAGGCATCGGTTCCTTACTTAAAAATAAGCTTCTAATATTTGATGGTTTAACTAATGAATTTTCGATAATTAGTTTAGAAAGAGATCCAAATTGTAAAATTTGTAGTATAATTTGATAGTATCTATAATTATTTGAAAGGAGGAGATTAAAATGAGACAAATGACGGAAAAAAGTTTAAGAGAAGCATTTGCGGGTGAATCTCAAGCTCACATGAAGTACTTAATTTTTGCAGAACAAGCTGAGAAAGAAGGATTACATGATGTAGCAAGACTTTTCAGGGCGATTTCGTTTGCAGAACAAGTTCATGCTACCAATCACTTTAAAGCCTTAATGGAGCTTAAGAAAACTTCTGAAAATCTTCAATCGGCTTGGGGTGGAGAGAATTTTGAGGTTGAAGAAATGTATCCTGCTTACAATGCGATAGCAACTTTGCAGGACGAGAAAGATGCTCTTAGGTCAATTCATTTTGCTTTATCAGCCGAAAAAATACATAGAGAACTCTACGCAGAAACTAAAGAAAAATTAGACAAAGGTGAGGAAGTCAAATTTGATAAGATTTATATTTGTCCTGTTTGTGGTTATACAGTAATTGGTGAAGCACCAGAGCAGTGCCCGATTTGTGGAGCACCAAAGAGTGCTTTCAAAGAATTTTAATAAGGAGGCAAAAATGAAAAAGTACAAATGCATGGTTTGTGGGTATGTTTATGATCCAGCAGAAGGCGATGACACCCAGGATATCCCTCCTGGAACACCCTTTGAGGACTTGCCAGAAGACTGGACTTGTCCAGTTTGTGGAGCTACAAAAGACCAGTTTGAGGAGATTTAAACATGGATGATGTTTTGGAAATTTTGAAAGCTGCAATGGAAGTTGAACTCGATGGCATAAATTTGTATAAAACTGCAGCTGAAAAAACAGAGGATAGACAAGCAAAAGAAGTTTTTCTTTTCCTTGCACAGGAAGAAGGCAAACACTATAGATATTTAAAAGAATTACACGATGCAATAAAGAACAAGACTAATTTTGATGTAAATAGCATTCCTAAGCCAAGCTTGACTTTTAAAAGAATTTTTTCTGAGGATTTCTTAAACAATCTGAAAGGTAAAAATTACGAATTTTCTGCAATCTCTACGGGAATGATATTGGAGAAAAATTCAATTCTGTTCTATAAGGAGCAAGCAGAGAAAGCCCACGATCCAAAGGTAAAATACCTATTTGAAGAACTTATGAAGTGGGAAGAAGAGCATCTAAATATGCTTACTAATGAATATAACGATTTAAAAGAAAGATTTTGGCAGGTAAATGATTTTTCGCCATTTTAAATTGGTAGGTGAAAGATATGATATACGCTATTATTGGTTTAGGGGTTGCAGGCGTTACAGCTGCTAAGATTATAAGACAATTAGATCCCAAGGGAGAAATTCATATTTTTTCGGACGAGCCCACCCTTTACTATCCTAGACCTAAATTGTTTGAGGTTATAAGAGAGGAAATAAAGGCTAGAGATTTATATTTCTATGATTCAATGTGGTATGAAGAAAGAGATATAAAGCTTCACCTTGGTGTAAAGATTAGAAAAATTGATCCTAAGGAGCATCTATTATATCTGGATATGGGAGGCAGTGTTGCATATGATAAACTTTTGATTGCAAATGGGGCTTCTTCCTTTGTACCACCTATTGATGGAGTTTATACAGAAGGCGTATTTACTTTGAGAAATCTAAATGATGCATTTAAAATTAGAAGACATTCTTTTCTTATAGGTAACGGAAAACCGACTGCTGTTATTGGTGGTGGTGTTTTAGGATTAGAAGCGGCATACTCATTTCTAAAAAATAAACTCAAGCCTGTTGTTGTCGAGGGCGCTCCTTATCTTCTACCAAGGCAGCTAGATGAGGAAGGTTCAAAAATTCTAAAAGGTATATTAATGAGTTGGGGAATAGGTGTTTTGGAAAATGCAAAAGTAGAAAGAATTGAGGGAAATACAAATGTAGAAAAAGTTGTTTTGGCCGATGGCACGGTTGTTCCGGCAGAAATGGTTCTTTTATCTACAGGTATTCGTCCTAATACTTCACTTTTAGAACTTTCTAAGTTGCCATTTAATAGAGGTGCTATTGTCGATTCTTATATGCAGGTTGCAGAAGACATTTTTGCTGCCGGGGATATAGCGGAGTTTAATGGAACTATTTATGGAATAATTCCTCCGGCAATAGAACAAGCAACAATTGCTGCAACAAACATGGTTAAAGATAGATCATTAGAGTATAAAGGCTCTGTTCCATCTAATACTTTGAAGGTTGTTGGACTTGATTTGACTTCTGTTGGTCTTGTAAATCCTAAGGAAGATGGTTATGAAGTTATACGAGCAAGTGACGAGTCGTCTCATAAATATAGAAAGATTGTACTTAAAGATAATAAGGTTGTAGGAATAATTATACTTGGTATTAAGGAAGCAAATATAGCAAACAAACTTGTTAACAAAAAGGTGGATGTCACCCAATATAAGGATAAATTAGGTGATATTAATTTCTCTCTCAAAGAAATTAGTGCCTAACGATTTTTTATTTTAAAAAAGAGGGGGCATAAAATACCCTCTCTGATCCTCACAAGGAGGAAAATACTATGGACAATTTTGTGTTACATATACCAACGAAGGTAGTTT
>PNIL01000016.1 GCA_002877955.1 Caldisericum exile
CAATGCAGTTATAATTACACCTTTCTGTTGGGTCAACGAGCATAAACCAAGGGACTTTAAAACCTTCTTTAACTGTAATGTTTCTTTGCTTTGGCACACCATACCAACCTGCATTCACTATAAAATTGACAGCAATTTTTTGAAGGATATCTTTTCTTGTATCTTTAAACAGATTTACAACATATTGTTTTGTGGGAGTATCCGAACTTATTACATCGAGGACATTTTTTATTTGGTCTTTAAACAATTGGTCAAAGTGAAGCGTATTTGAAAGTCTATAAAGTGTTTCAAAACCCCTCTTGAGATTTTCTTCAGGATTTTTATAGACATAGCCAATAAACCATTCAATAGTCCTTGACAAAGCTCTTCTCTTTATTTCCTCTCCTATACTCATCTTACGCCTCCTTTAACCAAATTTTTGGTTTTTTAGGTAATATATTATACACTAAAAATTTTTTTGAAAAAATTACTTGTCAAGATTATTTAAAGAAACAAATCAAACTATTACTTAAATGAGGAAAGACATTTACTTATAACTCCGAGATTAGTGAGGCAAGACTACACTTTTTGTTCATCGTATATAATAGTATGGGCAGTGAGTAAGAGGAACATACTCTTTAAAAGTGCATCGTAGGAATTGTTAAAGGTATGTGGGGAAGTGATGATTTTTCTTCTGCCATCCCGAGGTAAGCAACCTGCGATTTCCTACTTTTAATGGAAGTAAGAGGGAGAGAATTTTAAATCTCCATCTAAATAAGAAATTCCCAGCCTTCGGCTTCGGAATGGTGCCCGAAAATCTAAAATGTTTCCATTTTTAGGAGGAAGTTAGAAGGGAAGGGCAACCTCCCTTCTAATATATGAGATATATCGCTTTGCTCGATATGACTTTGACTTCTGGGGAAGCAGGAAAGAATGATCGCCCTTTGTTTAGTATTAGCTAAATTACAGCGGGAATTTACACATATTCAAAAAGAGTATTATCTATATTATGAAATACAAAAACTTATGGGGCGATTTTCGATGAATACAACTTTTATGGTTATTGGATTTATGATCTATCAAATCTTAAAGAGGAGTAAAGAAAATTCCATCTTGATAGCTAAAAATTTGCAGAGGAAGAAAGTGATACTGAAAAAGAATCTTATAAAAAGGATTTCATCAAGGATGTAAATAATAGAAAGTGTTTGGAAGACAGCCTAATTTTACATCTTTGAAAAATCTGTAAGACATGTCCTTGACCTAATGGTAAAATTTGATAAAGAATGGGGCAATTATCTCAAGGAGTTTGATAAATTTGACAAAGCAATAGGCGATTTGAGAGATACATATAACAAATTAGTTACGACAAGAAAGGACAAATTGGACTCAATCTTATCGGAAATTGAAAGTAAGAAAGCACTAATGGATAAAGCCGATAATGGGAAAGAGGAAAAGATAATTTAATCCAAAATGATTACTTCTTTGTTAAATGGGTTTACTTGAATAACTGCAATAAATCTTGATACGAAATCTTTTGAAACATAAACAGGTTGATTTGAGGAAAATATTAAAATATCAGGAATTTTATTGTTTGAAGTATATTCCTTATCATTTATAAAAACCGTGCCTTTTGTTATTTTAAATTTATTTCCATTCACTTCAAATTGAATGCTTCCGTTTGCAAAAGAATACTTAATGTTTAGCGATGATAAAATTTCAACAAGTGGTAAATAAATCGTACTGTTCTTAAAAATTAATTTGTCTTTGAAAACTAAATACAGGTTATTTACTGTATAGAACTTTTCGCTTGGGTTAAAGGTTAAGAGGTTTAACTCGTTTATCGTTTTGAATGTAAAACCCATTTCCTTAAGGTTCTTAACGAGAGCTTCAAGGTATCCAAGGCTTGAACTGATGTCAAATTTTATCAAATCATGTCCTGCATATAATCTTTTAAAGTCTCTAAATGGATGGAAAAAGAAACTTACAAATTGAGTGCTCCTTGCACTAAAAAGAATTCTCTCAACATCAAATTTGCTCTGAATCGCTAACTGTGGCGTTGGTATAAAATAAACTGGCTTTTTGTCACTCCTTAAATCATAGTGAACTGAAATTGTTTTGGATCTTCGAAATCGAAAATCAGGCTCGTAAAAAAGAGTAAAATACTTTGCAAACACTTTGTATTGAGATGGTGTTGCAGTGTAATGTGGCGTTTCCCAGTAATAAAATTTAATTCCAGATTTTTCAAATGTTTCTACTGCACTCTTCATATGTTCCAAAGCATAAGTATCCGTTGAACACTCATTGCATTTCCCAAACTCAAAATCAGCAGTTGAAATTCCCTCTCCATGCTGATGAGTATAGCCATGAATTCCGATAACTCCACCACGAGTTGCCATATATAGAATTGTCTCTCTAAAAGCCTTCATTTCAGGACTATTGGGATCGCTCATATCAAGGCTAATGTGTTCTTGAGGATTTATATAAATAGGGACAACTGAAACATGAAATGGCACATGTTCACTATAAAGGTAATCTGCAGTTTTTCTTAGGACTTCAAGACCATTTTCCTGTATTGCATACCAAGGACTTACATCTTCAAGCCTTATAAGCGCTATTTTGGGTTCTTTAAGATTTATATAGGTTTTTTCGCTTGCAAAAATCGTTTCGCTTACATTAAACAACAATAAAAAAATAATAAAAACACCAAGTATTTTCTTTTTCATTTTATAAGCAATTATATCAACTTGCTTACAGGATTGCAAGAGTTTTTAAAACAAATAATATAATATCCTTAGGAGGTAAAAATGAAAGTTTTGGGACATAGAGGCTGTAAGTATGAAGTTGAAAACACAATTCGAAGTTTTGAGAGAGCCTTTGAACTTGGTGCAGATGGAATTGAGCTTGATACACAGTCAACCTCGGATGGAGTAATTGTTGTGTCTCATGATGAGAACCTCAAGCGTGTTTTTGGTGTTGATTTCAAAATTCAAGAGCACACACTTTTTGAACTTGAAGGTATTACAAAAGATGGAGAAAAAGTCCCTACACTTGAAAGTGTCCTTGAAATTGCAAGAAGTAAAAACAAAATAGTAGATGTAGAGTTAAAAAATCCTAAAGATCTTGAGGCTGTTTCAAAAATCGTCCAAAGTTTTAATTACGATGGATTTTTTATTTCATCTTTCTACCACAGCGCAATGCTTGAAGGAAAAAAGCGTTTTCCAAAAATTCAATTTGCGTTTCTATATGCGCATGTTCCCACGGATATTTCTCTCTACGCAAAGGAGATCGATCTTTTAAAACCAGAGGTTGAATTTGTAATTCCGGAATATAAAAATTATGCTTCGATTACTATTCCATGGACTGTAAATGAGAAAGAAGACTTTGAAAAACTCCTTGCTTTAAATATCTTCGCGGTTATTTCTGACTATCCTGATAAAATCCTTGCATTTATTCGTGAGAGACAAGCTCATTAAATAATTTGCTAAAAAAACTAATTAGTGTTATAATTTTATTATGTATAATTTAATATATTATATATTACAATTTAGTATAAAAGCGAACTTTAAGCAGTTTAATTTTAGGAGGTATATATGCGGAGTTTATTAAAACTCTATGGAAACCTGAAAAAATATTGGTTTCTTATAGTTCCAGCAATTATTTTTATCTATCTTCAGGTCAGAGCAAACCTTGAACTACCGACAATTATGATGAGGATAGTTAATGACGGTATCCTCCCGGGTGATATAAATTACATCTCACAACAGGGAATGTTTATGCTTGTTATAGCTGGTTTGGGAATCCTTGCTTCAATTGCTGCTAACTTTCTTGCCTCTCACGCCTCAATGGGACTTGGAAGGGATATAAGAAGTAAATTATTTAGACATGTAGAAAGTTTTTCTCTTTCAGAATTCAATAAGTTTGGTGCGTCGACACTTTTGACAAGAACCTCAAACGATGTAGTTCAAATTCAACAATCCACCCAAATGCTCATTATGATGCTTTCAAACGCTATATTTACAGGCATCGATGCCCTAATTCTTGCATATAATGCAAGTCCGTATCTTACGAGAGTTTTATTTGTTGCAATACCTATAATTGCTCTTGTAATTGCAATTTTCATAAAACCTATTACAACACTATTTTTACTCATCCAGAAAGAAATTGATAAGATAAACAAAGTTGTAAGAGAAAACATAACGGGAGTAAGAGTCATAAGAGCATTCAATAAAATAGACTACGAAAAGAAAAGATTTGATAATGCTAATCTTGACGTAACCAACACATACATAAAGGCAAATAGAATTATGGCAGTTCTTATGCCTCTTGCAATGATTAGTATGAACCTTGCAACGGTTGCAATAATTTGGTATGGTGCAAAGGGAATCGATCTGGGAAATACAAATCTTGGTTCGATGGTTGCGTTTATTCAATATGCTATGATGATTCTTATGAGTATTGTCTTCCTTACGATACTTTTTGTAATGCTTCCCCGTGCAGTTGCCGCAAGTGAAAGAGTTGTAGAGGTACTTGAAACACCAATTGAAATTAAGGATCCTGAAACACCAAAAGCATTTCCGGATGAAAGGAAAGGAAATATCCAATTTATTGATGTTAGTTTTAAATATATAGGTGCAGAAGAACCTGTTCTTCACAATATCACATTTGAGGCAAAGCCAGGCGAAGTTGTGGGTATTCTTGGAACGACAGGAAGTGGTAAAACCACGCTTGTTAACCTAATTCCAAGACTTTACGATGTAACCTCGGGGAGACTCCTTATTGATGGTATTGATGTAAGAGATGTACCACAAGAAGAATTGAGAAAGCGTATAAGTTATGTACCACAGCGCGCGGTCATCTTTACAGGAACAATAAAGGAAAATATCAAGATGGGTAAACCTGATGCAACAGATGAAGAAATTATTGAGGCAGCAAAAATTGCACAGGCACATGGATTTATAGAAAGATTACCACAGGGCTATGATACAATTATTTCAGAGGGTGGAACAAACCTTTCGGGCGGACAAAAACAGAGGATTTCAATAGCAAGAGGAATTTTAAGAAGAGGCGATATATTTGTATTTGACGACTGTTTTTCTGCACTTGACTTTAAAACTGAAGCAAAATTGAGAGCAGCACTTAAAGATATTATAAAGAATTCAACTGTTATTCTTGTTGCCCAAAGAGTTGCAAGCGTTATGAATGCAGATAAAATTGTCGTTCTTGATGAAGGAAGAATCGTTGGTATCGGAAACCATAAAGAACTAATGGAGACATCAGAAGTTTACCGTGAAATCGTCTTCTCGCAACTATCACAAGAAGACCTTGTAAGGGAGGGTTTAGTATGAGCGACAAGAAAAAAGAAATTCAACAACCAATTGGTCCAATGATAATGGGCGGAGGGCAACGCGGCTTAAGAGGCGCTGTTGAAAAACCGAGGGACTTTTGGAGGACCTTTAAACGCCTTGTAAGATACCTAAAGCCACAACTTTTAAAGTTGATCTTGATAACCATTCTTGCAATTGCAAGCACTGTCTTTATGGTATATGGACCAAGGATAAGCGGAAATGCTATTAATGAAATCACAAATGGATTTATTGCACAAAACCTTGTTAATGGAATTTCAAAAGCACAAGAGCAGGCAGTTCCTAAAGTTAAAACCATGCTCGATGAGTTAAACAAGGCAAAAATACAAGCAGAAAAGATTGCAGAAGCACAAGTCTTAAAACAATTCGAAGGAAAACCAGTTCCACAGAGCATGATTAACGAAGCAGTGGCAAAAGCAAAAGAAGAAGCAGATAAACAAGTTTTAGCACAATTTTTATCGAAGGCAGGCTTAACAGAGGAGCAATTCAATGCAATTCAAAAATTTGTTAGTTTTCCTATTATAAATACAATTTCTGATTACAATCAACGTGCAACTGCCGTAAAGGAAATAATTGATCTGAATAAGAGTTTATCCCTTGATAAACTTTCCATATTTATGGGAAGTGAAACAGGCTCTACAGCTCAGATGAAGAATTTTAAGTTTTCAGAAACAGACCTCACAAATTCGCTTGATATAATCAAGAAAAATGGGGGAAGAATACCTTTTGATAGCTTAGGACAAATTCTTCTTTTGCTTATAGCTCTTTATGTGTTAAGTTCGTTCCTTACATTCCTTGTCCAGTATATAATGTCAGATGTTGCACAAAAAACTACATATTCTCTTCGAAAAGACCTTTTTGAGAAATTAATGAGACTTCCTATAAAGTATTATGACTCGCACTCAACAGGTGATATTTTAAGCCGTATGAGTAACGACCTTGACACAATTTCGACAACACTTCAGCAGAGCATTACGCAAATTATAACTTCAACAACACAGCTTATTGGTTATTTAATAATGATGATAACAATAAGTGGTAAACTTACAATTATTGCAGTTTTAAGTTTGCCTGTTTATTCTATTACTATGTGGCTCATCATTAGATTTTCTCAGAATTTCTTTAGACAACAACAGATCCACCTCGGACGCCTTTTAGGTCATGCAGAAGAAATGTACACAGGTCATGCCGTTGTAAAGACTTACAACAGAGAAAAAGATTCAATTGAAAAATTCGAGACTATAAATAAAGATCTCTACAATGCTAACTGGAAAGCACAATTTTTGACAGGCATAATGATGCCAATGACAAACTTTATAAGTAATATTGCATATGTGTTTATTGCAGTTTTTGGTGGAATATTCGTTACTCACAATGTTCTTAATCTTGGTGATATAACTGCATTTATTCAATATTCAAGGTCTTTCTCCCAACCAATAATCCAAATTGCAAACATTTCTAACGTTCTGCAGTCAACGATGGCATGTGCAGAGAGAGTATTTAATGTGCTTGATGAAAAAGAGGAGATTCCAGATCCAGAAGATGCAATTGTACTCTCTAACCCACGTGGTGAAATTGTATTTGATAATGTCGATTTTAGTTATATAGAAGAGAAGCCGCTCTTTGAAGATCTTAATCTTGTTGCAAAACCTGGAGAAATGGTCGCAATAGTAGGTCCTACAGGGGCAGGAAAAACAACCATTGTAAACTTGCTTATGAGATTCTATGAAATTAAGGATGGTGTGATATGGTTTGATAGGATTGATACCAGAAAAATTAAGCGTGGAGACTTGAGAACAAAAATTGGAATGGTTTTACAGGATACTTGGCTTTTTAATGGCACTATTAAGGAGAACATTGCATACGGAAAAGATGGCGCAACAGACGAAGAAGTCGTCCAAGCTGCAAAGTTAGCTCATGCTGATAGATTCATAAGAAGTTTACCTCAAGGATATGATACAGTGATTAACGAAGAGGCATCTAATATCTCTGCAGGTGAAAAGCAACTCATAACAATTGCAAGGGCTTTTCTTGTAAATCCGACTGTGTTAATCCTTGATGAAGCAACAAGTAATGTTGATACAAGAACAGAAAAGCTCATTCAAAAGGCAATGGAAAAACTCATGCAGGGAAGAACATCTTTCGTTATCGCCCACAGGCTTTCAACCATTAGAGATGCAAAGACAATCCTCGTTATGAATAACGGAAAAATTATTGAGCAAGGCACACATGAAGAACTTTTAAAGAAGAAAGGCTTCTATGCAGAACTTTACTACGCCCAATTTGTTGGTGCATTTGATAGCGAAGCAATCCCTAATCCAGAGGCATTGAAAACAGAAGAGGAGGTAAGTTAGTTATAATGCATAAATATTAGTGATTTTACAATTGCCCCGAAGGTCAAATGATTTTTCAGATGAAGTTTATTTAGAGATCTTTTTCTCTATATTTAATAGAAGATCCTTTAGAAAGAAGTAAATTTCTCCATTACTCTAAGGGGTAAAAGTCCCCCATCAACCATTAGAAAGGGGGATGCCCCCTTTCTAACTTACCCCCTAAGGCAAAATTATTATTTGGTGGTATTGAGGG
>PNIL01000049.1:0-30000 GCA_002877955.1 Caldisericum exile
ACACCTTGATGAGCTTTCAAAGAAATGGGAAGAAATCTCTCGGCCTGTGTTTGAACATGATCACCCAGAAGTTGCAAAGAGAATACGGGAATATAAACAAAGAAAAGAAAAGGTCCTCAAAGAAAATGAAGAAAAAATCGAAGCATTCTATCGCTCTGGAGAAACTTACTAAAAGAGCAAGCAGATAGATTATGATAAAGCCCCTCAACCTAAAAAGGGGCTTTTTTAATTAAACCAAAGGTTCGAAATCGTTTATGTATTTCTTTATGTAGTCTGTAGTTTTATCCCAAAGTTTTTTTCGCAAATCCTCGTTATCTGCGATTTTTAAGTAATCTGTTGGTTTTGAGTCTGCAAAGTAATTTCCTGTAAGATATTCTATATCCTTAGTCTTTGCAAGGTATATACTTGTCTTCGCACCTTCTTCTGGAGTTTTTGCACCAATTAGGAACAAATCTCTTATAGGTTTCGGAAAGTTTGAAAATATCCCAGTTTTAACAAGTCCAGGGTGAACTGCAAAGACATAAATACCTTTGTCTTTTAGTCTCTTTGCAAGTTCAATTGTAAACATAAGTATCATGAGTTTTGAATTACTATAAGATTGAATACCATTATAGTGATTTCTCGATTCAAGGTCATCTAAATTAATTTTACCGCCTTTGTGCATTGCAGATGATACATTGATTATTCTTGAAGGACTACCTTCAGAAAGAAGCGGCAAAAGGGAGTGTGTAATGTAAAAAGGTGCAAGATAATTCACCATAAAGGTTTTTTCAATGCCGTCCTCTGTAAGTGCAAGTCTCATGTTCCATGTGCCAGCATTATTTATAAGAATATCAAGTTTGTTATGTTTTTCTTTGAATCTTTTAAGAAAATCTAAAATTGATTTGAAACTTGAAAGGTCTACCTCAAAGAATTCTATGTTTTCATTTTTAGATAATTCTTTTGCCTCTTTGAGCACCGTAAGAGCCTTATTTTTATCTCTTGCGGTAAAGATAACAAATGCTTTTGACTTTGCAAGGTCTATTAAGGTTGCCTTGCCGATGCCAGATGTTGCCCCCGTAATGAGCACTTTTTTTGTGCTTATATCCCAATCCATAGTTCATTCCTTAAATTAGAATTTGAAGTTTTGGGCTAAATCATAAACGATAGGTATCTTCCAAAACTTACCCTGCAATGCATAGATAAAGCTAATAAGAGAAACAACAAATAAAACAATTCCACCAAGCAAACCTATGATCCATCCAAGTATTGGGATATATACAATAATACTTAAGGCAATTCCAAAAATAAAAAGCACAAGCCCCTGTTTTGCATGCTCTATACAAAATTTACTATCACGTTTTACAAGCAAAGGAATTAAAAATAGAATTGAAATGTATGATAAGCTTGCAATTACCTTATTTTCTTCAACGTCTCTTGGGTCAAAATCCTTTAATTCTTCCATATCTACCTCCTAATTTTAGATTGTTGTAATTGAATTATATAATAGAATTAAAAATAACGGAAAAGTTCCATTTCCATTTCTTCTCAAAATTTGCAATTTATATTATAATTATCCCAATATGGAAAGGGAGCTTAGATGTATTAGATGTGGGAAAACATACGATGTTTTTTCATCAAAAACTCGTTGTGAGTGTGGCGGATTATTAGAAGTAAGCCTTAAAGAACCTCTTCATCCATCGTTTAAAGAAACATTTCTTAAAAGAAGAATGTCTTTAAAGCCCTATGATCAAAGTGGCGTATGGCGATACAGGGAGTTTGTCCTTGATATTGAGGAAGATTCAATTGTCACGCTTCCTGAGGGAAGGACAAACTTATACAAGAAAATCATAGATGGGATGGAAGTATACTTCAAGCATGAAGGGGAAAATCCAACGGGCTCTTTTAAGGATAGGGGAATGACAGTTGGCGTAAGTGTTGCAAAGAAACTCGGTTTTAAAATTACTGCATGTGCCTCAACTGGAAATACCTCTGCATCTTTGGCAAGTTATTCTTCTCATGCGGGGCTTAAAAGTGTTGTTTTTATTCCCAAAGGTAAAGTTGCTATTGGAAAGTTATCGCAGGCGCTTTCGTATGGGGCAAATGTACTTGAAATTGAAGGTGATTTTGATTATGCAATGAAGCTTGTAGAAGATGCAAGTTATGAATATAAACTTTATCTTCTTAATTCCTTAAATCCTCTTCGCCTTGAAGGGCAAAAGACAATTATCATAAATGCTCTTGAAGAACTTGATTTTGAGGTGCCTGATTGGATTATAGTGCCGGGCGGCAATTTAGGGAATACTTCAGCCTTTGGAAAGGCGCTAAAGGAACTCTATGAGTTTCATTTTATTGATAAAATCCCTCGTCTTGCAGTCATCCAAGCAGAAGCTGCCTCGCCTTTTTATAAAGCATTTAAGAATGACTTTAAAAAATTTGAACCAATGAAAGCCGAAACGATTGCAACAGCAATTCGTATAGGAAACCCTGTAAATTATGAAAAAGCCGTGCAATCAATAAAATTTACAAACGGTATTGTTGAAAGTGTAAGCGATGCTGAAATCCTTGAAGCAAAAAGAGATATTGATAATATTGGGATAGGATGTGAGCCCTCAAGTGCTTCTACGCTTGCTGGTTTAAGAAAGCTTAGAAGATCAGGTGTAATTAGGAGTAGCGATAAGGTTCTTTTGATTCTTACAGGAAATCTTCTTAAAGACCCTGATACTTCTATCAACCTGCATACGGGAATGATTCAAGGTGTTTCCGTTACGAATAGGTTTTTTGCAATATCAAATCTTAAAGATCTTGAAATTATTTTAAAGAAGATTACATCGGAGGTATCTTGATATGCTTGTCTTAAAGTTTGGTGGCACATCTGTTGGGAGCGCAAAGGCAATAAGGCAAGTTTATGATATTGTTAAAGGTATTCCTGAATCTAAGATTGTTGTTGTATCAGCAATGAGCGGTATAACCGATAGTCTTATAAAGGCAGGTAATCTTGCGGTATCAGGTGATGAGAGTTTCAAAGATGTTTTAGAATCGATTAGGAAAAAACACAATGAAACTTCAATTGAACTATTTGGAAGCACACTTAAATCAGTTAATGAATTATTGGACGAACTTGAACAAATAATTTTTGCAGTTTATAGGTTGAGGGAACTATCAGATAGAGCAAATGCACTTATTCAATCTTTTGGAGAGCGTCTCAACGCAAGGATAGTCTCAAAATATTTTCAGAATATGGGTCTTAAGTCAGTGCCTGTGGATGCAATAAAATATCTTATTACGACTTCTGATTTTCTTGACGCAAATCCTCTTTATGAAGAAAGTAAGAAACGAGCCGAAAAAATCTTTGGAAGATACCTAAAAGAGGGATTTACCCCAGTTGTAACAGGATATATTGGAGTAACTTTTGATTCATCAATAACTACACTTGGGCGTGGAGGAAGCGATTATTCTGCAACTATTTTAGGAAGGCTTCTTGATGCAAGAGAGGTTTGGATTTATACAGATGTAAACGGGGTATTAAGTGCAGATCCAAAGATAGTCTCTGATGCAAAGACTATTGAGAAATTGAGCTATGCAGAGGTAAGAGAACTATCCTATTTTGGCGCAAAAGTAATGCACTCAAAGTCTCTTATTCCTGCAATTGAAAAACATATTCCCATTCGTGTTATTAATACTTTTAATCCCAATGGCTCACATACGCTTATTTCAGATGAGACATCATTTTTGGGACCAAAGGCGGTAACATCCATAAAGGATATTGCACTTGTTTCAGTTGAGGGAAAGGGTATGCAGGGACTTAAAGGGATCTCAAAACGAATTTTTGATGTTGCAAATAGATCAAATGTAAACATAATAATGATTGCACAATCCTCATCAGAGCAAACTGTTGATCTATTTGTAAAAGAGAGTGAAGTAGATCTTCTTCTAAAAGGACTTGAACACGAATTTGAAAACGAAATAAAACTTGAACTTATCGATAGAATTTCATCTAAAAAGAATCTATCAATTATTTCAATTGTTGGCGATGGTTTAAATAGCGATGAATCGATTCAAAAAGAAATATTTAGGATTTCATATGCATATGGTTTTAGAATCCTGTCAGTTGTGCAAGGTTCATCAGAAAATAGCCTTTCTTTTGTTGTTAAAAGGGGAGATGTTTCAAAGAGTATTAATGCGCTTCACAGTGAACTTGGACTTGCAAATCCCAAGATAAAAACTCTTAATATTTTCCAGTTTGGGGTTGGCGCTGTTGGAAAGGAGCTTATAAAACTCATTGAAGAAAACAAAGAGTATTTCGAGAATAACCTTCACCTTCGATTGCGTTATGCGGGACTTGCAAGATCAGGAAGTTTTGCAAAGAGTGATGAAGTTGAGACACACATTAAGAATTGGGATTTTAGATTCAAGAATGTAGGCTCTCCTTTGAATTATGTAAAAACGCTTCCCAAAAATACAATAGTAGTTGATGTAACGAATTCTGATACGATTGGAATGGATCTTCTTGAACTACTTTCTTTGGGTTACAATGTGGTTACATCAAATAAGAAAAACCTTGCAACTGATTATGAAACTTATAAAAAATTCACAAGTGCAAAAGGAAAATTCCTTTATGAAACAACAGTGGGTGCATCGCTTCCTTTGATTAAGGTTATAAGAGATTTTATCAATTCTTTCGATGAGGTATATAGAATTGTAGGGCTTCCCTCTGGTACACTTTCATTTATTTTTACGCTTGTAAATAGAGGTAAATCACTTAAAGATGCAATTTTGAAGGCAGTTGAATTGGGATATACAGAACCAAATCCTGTTGATGACCTTGTAGGGATGGATTTGCTTAGAAAGGGAAAAATTCTTTCATATCTTATAGGAAAAGACTTTAAAGAGAAGGATATTGAATTTGAGTGTTTTACGAAGGCAAAGACGCTTGACGAATTTTTTGAAAATGATTTAATGAATTTTGAACATCGCCTGAAGGAACTTTCTAAAAATGGTGTTGTCTATCCTGTTGTAGAAATTGAAGATAAACTAAGGATTACTTTAAAGAGTTTCCCAAAGGATTCTACATTTGCAACACTTAAAGAGGGTGAAAACATCTTTGAAATTTATTTAAAGAACTTTTCCGGAATACCTATAACAATTCGTGGGCTTGGTGCAGGCCTCAGGATTACAGCTGAAGGGGTGCTACAGGACATTTTAAGTTTGGAGGCGTACATATGAAGAAAAAAGTAGCCATTATGGGTGCAACTGGTTTAGTTGGTCAAAGATTTGTAAGCCTTTTAGAGAATCACCCTTTCTTTGAAGTGACAAGTCTATATGCAAGTAAAAGAAGTGAGGGAAAACGTTATAAGGATGCTGTTTATTGGATTTTAGAAACTGATATTCCAGAATACGCAAAAGATATAGTCTTAAAATCCTTTGAAGACTTGCCACAGGTTGAGGAAAGTATAGTATTTTCAGCTCTTCCATCTGATGTTGCATATACCCTCGAAGTTGAACTTGCAGAAAATGGGCACTTTGTTTTTTCAAATGCATCTTCTCATAGATACGATAAATTTGTTCCCATTTTAATTCCAGAAGTGAACCCTGATCATATTGAGGCTGTAAAATTTCAGGGCACAAAGGGATTTATCATTACCAATGCAAATTGCTCCACAACAGGGCTTGTGATACCTTTAAAAGCACTTTCTCGAAGATTTAGAATAAGTGATCTGTTTGTCGTGACAATGCAAGCAATTTCAGGCGCAGGCATTCATGGGCTTTCTGCTTTGGAAATACATGGGAATATTTTACCTTACATTGAAAAAGAAGAAGAGAAAATTGAGATTGAAACAAAAAAGATTTTAGGAACATTTGAGAACGAATTTAAAGATTCTGATATCGATATTTTTGCTCGAACTAATAGAGTGCCTGTGCGTGAAGGACACACAGAGGTTGTATTTTTGAAAGTTGAGGCATATTTGAGAGAAATTATACAAGCGTTTAGGGATTTCAAAGGTCTTCCACAGGAATTAAAGCTTCCCACAGCACCAGAAAAACCAATCATTGTATTTGAGGATACTCTACGCCCTCAGCCTACCCTTGATTTAAATAATGGAAAGGGAATGAGTGTAAGCGTTGGGAGGATAAAACTCAAAGGTGATGTTCTAACTTTTACTATTTTATCCCATAACACTATTCGAGGTGCCGCAGGAGGGAGCATACTTAATGCAGAATTTGCGTTTGCAAAGGGGCTTATATGATGTTTAAAAAAGGTATATTAAACGATATTTTTAGGGATTATATAATTTTTAGAGAATTAAATCCGGTTAAAAAGTCTCTTCCAAATTTTGAAACTTTGAAAGATAAACTCGAGCTTCAAGCACTTCCCCGGAAAAAGGACAAAGAGTATGCGCTCGTAATTTCTGAGATTTTAAAAAGTGCGATGGACTTTTCAAACATAGTCTATCTTGGCGATACGTTTCTTTCGGATCTCACAGTTATAAAAAATCTCGAAGAATTAGGATTTGATATTTTTGGAGTAATTACTGATGAGGAGAAAACAAACTTTGAATCTCCTTATCCTTATGTTGTTTTTAACAATAGTTGGGCAAAGATAAAAGATTTTGTCTCTGATAAAATTAGTGATAAAACAATTGTAATTGTTGACATTGATAAAACAGCAATTGGTGCGCATGGAAGAAATCATCTTCCAATTGACAAGGCAAGAACCGACGCAATAGTTTCCATTGCTGAAGCAATTTTTCAGAAGAAATTTGATTCGTTGGAAAAAGGAAATTTTTTGAAACTCTACAAATCAATTCACACAAAGGATCTTTTGAACTTTACTCAGGATAATCAGGATATTGTCTCAATTACAACTCTCATTATTTATTCTAATGCAATTTCTCTTGATGAATTTCTAAAGCTTGCAAAAACAACATCTTTTGAGGAATTTATAGAAGGTATTAGAGTTTCAGGACAACTTCAAGACCTTGTTTATGAAGTAAAAGAAAATATCAAAGCAAAATCACCGACATTATTTCCGACTTTTAGAAAAGTCGAACTCGAAAAAACTCTTGCAAGAATGAACTTTTTACCTGATGACACACCTTTAGAGACTCTTCTTTCAGAAGAGATTCTTATAACAGGTGAAGTTTTTGACATTGGAAAATATGCGCTTTCAAAAGGTGCTATAGTGTTTGGTGTTTCAGATAAGCCTGAAGTTGCTTCGTTCTCAGAGGATAAGTCAATTTTTACGAAATTAATTAAAATTTATCCGTAGATTTTAATAAAAGAAGCAAGGCGATTTGATTTATTGGAGGCGAAATTATGAAATATAACTTTGATGAAGTTGTTAATAGGATTGGTACTGCTTCCTACAAGTGGGATGGTGTAAAACTCATATTTCAAGATAGCGATGTGCTTCCTATGTGGGTTGCTGATATGGATTTTAAAATTGCAAAGCCGATCACAGATGCAATTCGTAAACGTGCAGAACATGAAATTTACGGATACACGGTTGTTCCAGATTCGCTTGTTGAGGCTACTATAGATAGGTTAAAAAGAAAATATAATTGGGATGTAAAGCCTGAATGGCTTGTTTTTACACCCGGGGTTGTTCCTGCTCTTTACACAGCTGTTAAAACATTTGCATCACCTGGAGATAGCGTTCTTGTTCAAGAACCTGTGTATTATCCGTTTTTCCATGCAATTAGAGATAACGGTGCGCATGTTGTGAGTTCTGATTTAAAACTTGTAAATGGTCATTATGAAATTGATTTTGAAGATCTTGAGAAAAAATTCTTACCTAAACCTGGTCTTACTCCAACACCTGCAAGGGTTAGGGCAATGATTATGTCTAATCCCCATAATCCTGTTGGAAGAGTTTTTAATAGAAAAGAGCTTGAAAAAATTGGAGAAATCGTTTTAAGACATGGTGCAGTTATGATTTCTGATGAGATTCATTGTGAGATAGTTTATAAAGGGCATAAACATATTCCATTTGCAACAATTTCTAAAGAGTTTCAAGAGAACTCTATTACTTGTATGTCGGCAAGTAAAACTTTTAACCTTGCAGGTCTTGAAACGTCCGTTATTATAATTCCTAATGAAAGAATAAGAGCACGATTCATTGAGGCAAAAGGGCGAATTCTCTCAACACCAAATGCCTTTGGGCTTGTTGCAATGGAAGCTGCATTTCGCTATGGCGATGAATGGCTTTCACAACTTCTTGAGTATCTTGAAGAAAACATAAATTTTTTAATGGATTTTGTTAAAAAAAGAATTCCAAATGTAAAAGTCATAAGACCTGAAGGTACTTATCTTGCATGGCTTGATTTTAGAGAACTTGGTTTAGATGAACATGAATTAAGTGAATTCTTAAGAAAAAAGGCAAAAGTTGGCCTCGATGATGGCTATATTTTTGGTGAATCGGGTAAAGGTTTTGCACGTCTTAACTTTGCAACTCCCAGAGTAATCCTTGAAGAAGGTCTTCGAAGAATAGAGAAAGCTGTAAAAGAAATTACAGGAGTTTTCTAAATATTTAGTTATTTGTAATATTGAGGGTATTTTATTCAATGTATCCGTTGAGAGTTTTATAAACCCTAAAAAATGCCTGAGGTTCACGTTGTATTTTATCGATTGTGATTTCTACGAAAAATATAGCCATACTCCTGTTGAATTTAAAGAGGTTATTGAAGAGATAGTAAAAAATAGAGAAATAAGCAAGTACCCCATGGTGATTATAAATTGTTATTTAATAAAAATGCAAAATAAACTATAACTTTAGTTTAAGGTTTTTTAATCTTTCTTTAATTCCGTGCTATAATATACAGGGTGATTTATATGAGTTTGAGAAAGGTCTTTATTTTAATTCTTGTTGTTTTGTTTTTGGGGACTTTATTTACGGGTTGCAGAAGTAAAACTGAGAGTTCGAAATTGAAGGTTGCAGTTACGATTTACCCTTTTTATGATGCGGTTAAGTCGATTGGGGGAGATCTTGTAGATGTGTTTGTGATTGTACTACCTGGAAGCTCTCCACATACTTATGTTCTTACTCCACAGGATTTACAAAATCTTGAAAATGTATCAGTAATTTTTGAAAACAACTTTGGACTTGAAGAATTTTTAAAGTCAGTAATTTCATCTCTTACTGCAAGGGTTGTCAATGTCTCAGAACCACTTAAAAATGTTGTTGAGTTACATAACGGCAATCCCCATCTTTGGCTCAATCCTGAATATTTTGTAATCCAAAGTGAAGTTATTAAAAATACACTTGTCGAACTTGATCCAATACATAAGGATGTTTATGAAAAGAATTACGAAAATTACAAAAAGGCGATACTTAATAAAGCAGCCGAACTTAGACAGAAGTTGGTCAATTTGCCAAATAGAAATGTAATAACCTTCCACGATGCATTTCCATATTTTGCAGAATATTTTGGAATTAATATCCTTGCGTCAATTGAACCAGATCCAAATAAACTACCTACTCCAAAACAGATTATCGAAATAGAAAATCTAATCAAGAAATACAATGTTAAAGTGGTTTTTAAAGAGCCACAGCTCTCCTCTGATATTTATAAGTCAATAGTTGAGGATACCCATGTAAAAGTTTTAAGTTTGGATCCCCTTGGGGATGGAGTGAAGATAAAGACTTATACTGATCTTATTGAGTACAATGTAAATACCATCTATGATGCGCTAAAATGATGGAAAATACAATTCTTGAAGTTCAAAATTTAAATGTAAAATTTAATGATAGCTTTGCTCTTCGAGATATTTCATTTAAAGTTGATGAGGGACAATTTGCAGTTATTTTAGGTCCAAATGGAGCGGGTAAAACTACTCTTCTTAAAGCAATCTTAGGGCTTATACCTTACGAAGGAACTGTAAAAATATTTCAAAAAAGGAGAGAAGAATTAACCAAAGAAGATAGATTTAAAATTGCCTATGTGCCGCAACGTTTTGAGGGAACAAAGAGCTTGCCTTTAACTGTTTATGAGTTTCTTGAGATATCTTTCCCACCTTACGGAAGAAACTTAAAAGATTCAATTTCAGAATTTGCAACGGTAGGCGATGTTAATCGCCTTCTATCTAAAAAAATTTCTTCTCTTTCTGGCGGCGAACTTCAGAGAGTCTTAATTGTAAGAGCACTTTTATCTAAACCTAAACTCATGCTTTTTGACGAACCCTTCTCTGGTGTTGATAAAATTGGAGAGCGTGCCTTTTATGAGTTTTTGAAATATACAAAAGAAACTTATAATGTTACGATCCTCCTTGTGTCGCACGATGTTTATAATATAACTAAAATGGCTGATGTTGCTATTTGCATAAATAAAAGGCTTGTGTGCTTTGGTAATCCTGAAGATGTATTTCTTGAGGAAAACTTTGCAGGTATTTTTGGAGAGGATGTTTCAACTTACAAGCATAAGATTTGTAAGGAAGGAGGGCCGTGCGAGTTTTACAAAGACCATGAATCCAATAATCATTAGAAGTCTTATTGCAGGGGTTTTAACAAGTTTTTTGTGTGCATTAATTGGAGTGTTTGTGGTTTTACGAAAGATGTCTTTCTTTGCACATGCAGTATCGCATGCTTCTCTTGCAGGTGTTGCACTTGCGTACCTTACAAATACAAATCCATTTGTTGGAGCAATTGGCGTGGGACTTTTAACCGGGGTTGGTGTTTCATATTTTGTCGAAAAATCCCAGCTTTTTTCAGACACAATAATAGGAATCCTTCTTCCTTTTTCAATGAGTATTGGGCTAATTCTTGTATCTTTTGTAAAAGGTTATAAACCAGATTTAATGAGTTATCTTTTTGGAGATATTCTTTCAACATCAAAGTTTGATATATACCTCATAATTGCAATTTCAATTCCAGTGATAATAATAACTGCGATTCTTATGAAGAGATTTATTCTTATTTCGGTGGATATCGATTTGGCGAAAATAAGAGGATACAATGTGATTCTCATTGACTACATTTTTATGGCGATACTTTCTCTTATAGTTTTAATCTCCACAAAAATTGTTGGTATAATTCTTGTTTCTGCACTTGTTGTTATTCCACCGGCGACAGCTCTTAATATATCAAGAAATATGAGAGAAACTTTTATTTATTCTGTAATTTTTGGAATTGCAGGAAGCATTCTTGGAATTGGTGCTTCGTACATTTTAAATCTTCCAACAGGTCCTGCGATTATTTTTGTAATTTCAGTAATTTTCCTTTTAAGCCTTTTATTCAAGAAGAGTTAATATTTAATATTGTATACTCTCCAAGTGAAGCCAATAGTTCCCATTTTCATAAGTGGATTTGTCATATCTACATTCGTATCGGCAATTTGTGAGGCTGATGCATACTTCATTCCAAGACTTCTTCCAACATCAAATGTCCTCTTATAGAGGAGTGCATCGAGGCCAGTTCGCTTTTTGAGAAGTCCCAAGATAAAAATTCTTGCACTCATGAATTTTTTGTTTTTAAGACGCCTCATTATTTCCCTAAAAATAATTATGTCTCTGTATGTATCTGCTAAAGAAAAAGAACTTCTGTGTGGATAGAATTTTTTGAAAAGTTTGTCATCAATTTCTTTTATGACTTCGTTTATGTTTGGAATCGTAACTGATACGCCAATTGCATTTCCGTTTTCTTCTACGATATATATGAGTTCAGGTATTGCAATTTGTTTGAGCGATGCTGCGATATAGTTGAATTCTTCATCGCTAAATTTTTCAAATTGTGGATGTTCTATTGTATCCCAGGCAGCATTGTAAATTTTTCTTATCTTTTCTATCTCGTTTGCATAATCTTTTAGGTTCGCATCTCTTATTACTATACCTTCTTTTCTGAGCTTTTCTTCAATATTAAGACTATTATTGAGAACTGCCGTTACTCTTTCCATGTATTTTGAAGCCCTCTCTTCGTCTATTAGGAAGGAATACCAATCATTTTCTTTTTCTCCATATTCATCAAAAACTTCTTTATAGTATGGTGGATTGTATGGTTCCATTGGCATCGGTGTATGTTCAAAGCCATTTATAAGAAGTCCTGCTTCTCCTGATGCATTAAATCTCATAGGGCCAATGATTTTTGTGCAGCCTTCATTTTTAAGGTCTTTTATCGCTTCATCGAGAAGTTTAAATCCAATTTCTTTTGTTTCTGCTTCAAAGAGGCCAATTATACCAATCCGTCCTTGGTATTTCTTTTCTTTGTAGTTTCTATCGATAATAGAAGCAATTCTTCCAACTGGTTTTCCATTTTCTTCGTATAGGTAGTATTGAAGATAATCTAAGTGTTTGAAGAAAGGATTGTATCCTGGCAAAAACTTTTTTAGTCTAATTCTATCGGGATTAAGGTCTTGAAGTTCCTGTAAGAGAAGTGGAAAAACCTTTTTGGATTCTGAACTCCTATACCAAGAGATAGAAAAAGGAACCGAAACAAATGCCTTTAAGTCCTTTAAAAGTATGTTGAAGTTTGAAACTCGTTCGTTTGAATGAGGCTCTTCTATTAGTTTTTTAAGCATGTTTACCATCCTTTCTTACAACAAGCTAATATCTATCAGAGTAATTATACTCAAAATCAAATTACATCAAAATTTGTGTTATAATATATATGCCATGGAACTTGACAAGAGAAAATCCGAAGTATTGAAGGAAGTTGTGAAAGAATATATTGAAACTGGCGAGCCCGTCTCTTCTGAACGGGTTGCACGGAATGTTAATTTTCCTATTTCTCCTGCAACCGTAAGAAACTATATGGCGGAACTTGATGAAATGGGTTTTCTTACACAGGTCCATGCCTCCTCTGGAAGAATTCCAACTACAAAGGGCTTTAGATACTTTGTTGAAGAGTCTTTAAAAGAAAGAAAGCGTTTGAAATTGTCGGAAATTAAATTCCCAGAGCCAGAGAAAATTAAGAACCTTTCTGAGATACTCTCACAAATTTCGGAACTCATTTCAAAATATACAAATGAAATTTCTCTTGTTGTTTCTCCATGCTTTGAAGACGAAAAACTACGTTATATTCATTTCTTTTTAGCAACAAATCTTCTTTTCACCGTAATTGTAACTACAACACAAACAACTGAAGCAATACTCCTTGGAAACTACCAACTTTCAGAAGAAAACCTGAGGCTCATTGAAAATTTCTTGAACGGAAAATTGCAGAATTTGACTCTTAAACAGGCTCTAAAGGAAATCCTCAGTAATGCTTTTTACATTGACGAATTAGGAAAAAGTTTTTCACAAATCATTGGAAAATTCTATGAGACTCTTAAAAATGAATATGAGAAAAGGAAAACAAAAGAGATATTTATAAGAGGAATTTCCAATCTTCTTACCACTCAAATTCAAATTGCTGAAGAAAGGCTCAAATTTTTATTAAACATTCTTGAAGAAAAAGAAGTACTTGAAAGGATACTAAACGATGTTACGAAGGACGAGAAGTTGCAACTTGTTATAGGAGAGGAAAACAAACTGCCAGAATTGTGGGATTACAGTCTTATTACTGTTAAATACTCAATTAAAGAACTTGAAGGAACTTTGGGCCTTTTGGGTCCAATAAGAATGGATTATATTAAGGGAATCTTTGTCCTTGAGGAAATTGCAAACAAATTAGAGCAACTATCAGAAAAGATCTTAGGATGAACTTTGCGATTTTCACATTAGGCTGTAAAACAAATCAATACGAGTCAGAATTGATGAGAGAGTCTTTAATTAGTGCGGGTTACTCAGAAGTCAATTTTAAGGATATGGCAGATATTTACATTGTAAATTCATGCGTTGTAACAGAAAAGGCAGAACGGGAAACACGAAAGGCTTTGAACGAGGCTATACGAAAGAATCCAAATGCTCTCATAATTCTTACAGGTTGCTATGTAAAACTCCATGACGAAGATAGAATTTCAAGAGTTTATTTTTATCGCGGTGCAAAAAGTAAAATTGCTGATTTTATAAAGACGGGAATTGAAGCAAAAGACGGAGAAGTTGAAAGAATAGAGAGTTTTCTTGAAAGGTCGCGTGCGTTTGTAAAGATTGAAGAAGGTTGCAATAATTTTTGTACATACTGCATTGTACCATTTGTCCGTGGATATGAAATAAAGAGTAAGAAAAAGGATCTTGTGATTAATGAAGTAAAAAGGCTTGTTGATAAAGGATTTAAAGAAATAGTGCTTACAGGAACTGAGATTGGAAAATTTGGCGAAGATATAGGTATTACACTTGTTGATCTTATTAGGGACTTAAAGAAAATAGATGGCTTAAAAAGACTGAGAATTTCCTCAATTCATCCAAAACATGTGAGTGACGAGCTCATTGATGAGTTTAAAGAACCATATGCACTTACACCTCATATGCATATATCCCTTCAATCAGGCGATAACGAGATTTTGAAAAAGATGAATAGAGGTTATACAAGGGAAGATTATTTAAAAATTGTTGAGAAATTACGAAAAATTGACCCTGACTTTTCAATTTCAACTGATATAATTGTTGGTTTTCCTTTTGAAACTGAGAATGCATTTCTAAATTCGTTGTCAATAATAAGAGAGGTTACATTCTCAAAGGTGCATGTATTTAGGTATTCGAAGAGGCCATTTACACCCGCATTTTACTTTAAAGAAAATGTACCTGAAATTACAAAAACGGTTAGAAGTGAGCGTACAAGGGATTTTGCAAATGCAATTGCAAAGGAATTTAAAGAACGTTTTTTGGGGCGTGTTGTTGAAGTGCTTGTTGAAGAAGATAATAACGGAAAATTAACAGGTTTTACTCCCCATTACCTTAAGGTAGAATTTAGAGGAGATGTTCCCATTAATTCTTTTGCCAATGTTAAAATTACAGATGTTTCGCCTGATGTTATGTTTGGGGAATTAGTCTTCCTTACATAGATCTTTTAGATAATTTTTAAGTTCTTCTTTTAACTCCTCCCTTTTAAATGAAAAGGCTATATTTGCTTTGATGAGTCCTAGTTTTTCACCTACATCGTAACGTGTGCCTTCAAATTCATATGCAAAAACTCTCTCATTTAAAAGAAGTTTTCTTATCGCATCAGTTAATTGTATTTCCCCATTTTTGCCAGGTTGTGTTTTTTCGAGGGCTTCGAAAATTGTATGATTTAGTATATATCTTCCAACAATTGCAAGATTAGATGGCGCTTCAATTGGTTCGGGCTTTTCAACAAGATCTTTAACCTCGTATACGTGATCTTCAATCTTTTTTGCTTCAATTATTCCATAAGACTTGACATCGCTCATTGGGACTTTCATTACAGCAATAACATTACCACCATACTTTTTATGAATTTGTATCATTTGCTTTAATACGGGCACATCAGCATCAATAATATCGTCTGCAAGTAGCACGCCAAAATATTCATCATTAATAAATCCCTTTGCATGATATACAGCATCTCCTAAGCCTCTTGCAAGTTTTTGTCTTACGTAAAAAATTGAGGCAAGTTCGCTTGTTTCTCTTACTATCTTTAAAAGATCATGCTTCCCTTTTTGCTCAAGTTCCTGTTCGAGTTCAATTGCATAATCAAAATAATCTTCGATTGCCCTTTTTCCTCTTCCTGTTATAAGTAAGATATCCTTTATACCAGAGTTTATTGCTTCTTCAACAACATATTGAACTGCAGGTTTGTCAACAATGGGAAGCATCTCTTTTGGTTGGGATTTTGTGATTGGGAGAAGTCTAGTGCCAAAACCACCTACTGGAATTACAACTTTCTTAATTTCTTTCATGATACCACCACCTTTCCAAACCTATTATACTTATATTTAAATTGTTCCGATAAGAATCTCTGGTCTTGCAAAAATTCTTATAGGTAAACGGCTTTCTCCAATGCCTCTATTTACATACATTGTAGTATTCCCTTCTCTAAATAGCCCGCAAAGGAACCGAGATCCGTATCTTGAAGGTACAAAGAGCGCAAATTTAATAAATGGGAATTTAATCTGTCCTCCATGTGTATGTCCACATAAGACAAGATTTATGCTCTTTTCCTTTGCTTCATAAAAGATATCAGGTGAATGTGACAAAAGAATGGTATATAAGGACTTATCAATGCCAGAAACTGCCTTTTTAAGATTTGCTCTTTTTGTATATGGATCATTTACGCCAACAATATTTACTTTCTGGCCGTTCTTTGTATAAACCGTATTTTCATCTTCAAGCACAGTGATCTCAAGATTTTTTAGATCTGTTTTAAGCTTTTTGAAGTCTTTTATTTTGTAGTCCCAATTACCAAAGACAAAATAGACTGGTTTTCCCAATTCTTTTATCTTCTTAAGGTAAAAATAAGCCACAAATTCTTCCCTGTAATTAACTACATCACCTGTTATAAAGATGATATCTGGAGATTCTTCTTTTAAAATTGCAAGAATTCTTCTCTCACGTTTAGTTTCTCTTGAAAAGTGTAGATCAGTAATATGAGCAAATTTTATATTAAATGAATTATTGAATGCAATCTTTGTTTTTTGAACTAAAAATCGCTCAATAAAATATCCGTATAGAAGAATTAGAAATATTAAAGCAAAGATTAACCTAAAAATCATTACCTAATTTCTTTTCTCCGTATGAATTTACTTCCCTCCATCGTTATAAGAAGTACATCAATAGGACCGCCTACCGTTTTTGGGCGAGCTTGGAATCTCATTGTATCAATTGTAGTTTGGATAGCATAGACTGCAAAATCAATTGCATCTTGGAGTGGCATAGCATCCCAGAGGATTGGTGCTTTAGGGATCTGCACAAAATTGCCGTGTGGGTCTTTTATAAAAACGGGATTAAGTATTTCGTTTAGAATATCTCCTTCTCCTCCCCAACTTGCCCCATAAACAACTTTTCGCATTTCATTTGAGTAATTTACTCGAAATTTTTCACTTCTTTTTATGTTTATGTGATACACATAAGGGATGCTACTCTTTCCTTCTTTTACATACCCTGCAATATGGAACGAGGTATCGGCATTTGGAAAAGAAGTTCTAAAAAAATTCAGGAGTTTATTTGTAATTTCTTCAACTGTATCGTGTGGCTGAACAATTTCTTCCTCAAACTTTTGAATGTAAAAGTCCATTGGAATTCCGCCCAAGAAGGTCTCTCCAAAAGTAGAAATACCTACATTGTTTTTTGAAAGGAGAAATGTTTTGTAGACATAATCTGAACTCACAATTGGAATTGGAGTTGCATTTGGTATATCCTGCCTTTGCAAGGATACAGTTTGTCTACTGTCAGATGCCATTACAATTCCAGATGGCACATAAACGGTAACAATTAAAGACATATAAGCCTCCTTTTAATAACCTTCTAATTTCGTGTTGCATTTGGATCGCTTGAAAGCACATTCTGGAAGAACTCGAGTATGTTCTCAATTGCATTTTCAATATCCGATAGACGTTCCTCTATTTCAAACAATTTTCTTTCAATTGATTCAATTCGTTCAATTTCTTCCTTTTTCATTTATCCCTCTTAATGTGGCTTTGTAAGATAATCTATTTGTTTTTTGGTGAGTTTATCAATTTTTATACCATTAGCATCAAGGAATATGTTTGCAACCTTTGTGTCTATTTCTTCTGGGACATCATAGACTTTGTTTTCAAGCTTGTGTGTTAAGAGGTACTCTGCAGAAAGAGCTTGAAGCGCGAAGGATAAATCCATTATTTCAATTGGATGTCCGTCAGCACATGCAAGGTTCACTAACCTTCCTTCACCTAATACATAGACATGTCTTCCATTTTTAAGAGTGTATTCCTCGATGTTTTGTCTAACTTCACGTTTTGAGACTTTTTCTTTCTCAAGTTCGTCCATTGCTATTTCAACATTGAAGTGCCCAGCATTTGTTAAAATTGCACCATCTTTTAGAAGTTCAAAATGTCTTGAATCAATTACATTTATATTACCAGTCGTGGTAACAAAAATATCACCAATTTTTGCGGCATTTTTCATTTCCATTACTTCGAAGCCATCCATATGTGCTTCAATTGCTTTTATTGGGTCAACTTCAGTTACAATTACCTTTGCTCCTAATCCCCGAGCTCTCATTGCAACACCCTTTCCTACCCAGCCATAACCTGCAACAACGACGTTTTTTCCCGCTATGTTTAGGTTAGTTGTTCTCATTATGGCATCCCATGTAGATTGACCTGTTCCATATCTATTATCAAAAAGGTGCTTACATTTCCCATTGTTTACTGCAATAACTGGGAATTTGAGGAGTTTTGCATTCTCAAGTGCTTTGTTTCTTATAACACCCGTTGTAGTTTCTTCGCATGCGCCAATAACATTTTTGAGAAGATCTTTTCTTTTGTAGTGTAAAAGGTGTACAAGATCTCCGCCGTCATCAATCACAATATGTGGTTTTACATCAAGAGTTTTCATGATGTTTTCAAGATGTTCACTTTCAGTTTCCCCTCTTCTTGCAAAAACTGGGATTCCAAAATTTCTTAGAGCCTCCGCAACATCGTCTTGTGTAGTAAGAGGATTTGAGCCAGACACATAGATATTTGCACCACCAATTTTAAGGACTTTTGCAAGATTTGCAGTTTTGGCTTCAAGGTGAATTGAAAGTGCAATATTAATTCCTTTAAAAGGTTTTCTTTTCTCAAAGTCATCCTTTATTTTTTGAAGAATTTTCATATGTGTAAAAGCCCACTCAAGTTTCCTTTCTCCTTCGTGCACAATTCACCTCCTAAATTATTTTATTTTGTAGTTTTGCAGCTTTTAATGTATTCCTGAAAAGCATAAGCGTTGTTAATACTCCAATGCCACCAGGGACAGGTGTTATATAACTTGCAACTTCTTTAACGCTCTCAAAATCCACATCACCAACTAGTTTTCCATCAATTTTATTGATTCCTGCATCAATTACAACAGCACCAGGTTTAACATAACTCTTATCGATTAGTTTTGCTTTTCCTACTGATACAACAAGAATATCTGCTAATCTTGTTATTTCTTGGAGGTTTCTTGTTTTTGAGTGACAAATTGTTACTGTTGCATTTTCTTGGAGAAGTAATGCTGCAGTTGGTTTCCCAACAATATTGCTTCTTCCTATCACAACAGCATATTTACCCTCTATTGTTACGACAGTTTTTATGGTGGTAAGTATTGCTTGTGCAGTTGCTGGTTGAAAAGGAGTGGTTCCTTCAAAGAGTTTTCCAAAGTTTATGGGATGAAAACCATCAACATCCTTTTCTGGTGCAATTGTTTCTATTACCTTTGACTTGTTTATGTGCTCTGGCAAAGGAAGTTCAATCAGGATTCCGTGAATGTCTTTTCTTAGATTAAGATTTTTAATATTATAAAGAAATTCTTCTTCCGTAATTTCAGTGGGTAGTTTATGATGCTCTACATAAATGCCAAGGTTTTCTCCTTCTTTTCTAATGTTCTTTGCATAGCTTTCAGATGCCTTCTCTTCGCCAACTTGCACAACTGCAAGTGCCGGATTAATTAACCTTTTCTTTAATTCCTCGACATTAGTCCTAATTTCGTTTTGTAATTTTACTGCAATCTCTTTTCCATCCAAAATCATTTTCCTAACCTCCTTTGCTTTAATAATACAAATTAAGTTATTTTTTTCAAGTATTTTAATATAATATATTGAAAAATGGAAGAAAAGCACATAGCAGAAATAATTTCAATTGACGGGCTTGAAATTCTTGCCGAACCAAAGGAAAAGGCAACTATTCAAGTTGGGACTCTTTTAAAAACTACAAAGATTAATAATCTGATATTTTTAGTGCTTGATGATCTTTATATAAATATGATCCCTGGTGGAAGCCACGAGTCATACGGTATACCCGAAGAAAAACTTCAGGAAGAATACCCACATGTTAATGATTATCTAAGATACCTTATTAAGATATATCCGCTTGCAGAGTTTGATAAAGAGCATTACTTTCCTTTTACAAAGTCGCCTGTTATGAATGCGCTTCTTTACGAGGTAAAATTTGAGGAGACTAAAAAAATTTTTGATAATATTTTCGTAATGCTTGAACTTGCAAGAATTGATTCAAATAGATTTCCAAAAAGAAACAAAGCCATTATAGGTCTATTAAAGAATTATCTTTCTGAGTTTGATAAGGATGAAAGATCTGAAAGATTAAAAGAACTAATATTAGAGCTTTCAACTGCTTTTAGAAAGGATTATGCATCCCTTATGGAGATTGTAAGGGGAGTGAAGGGTTAATGGAAAAGGAATTAAGCAATTACATTGGGTACATTACATCTGGCTCTTTTGGAGAAGGTCTTACATTTAAATTAAATACCTATGTGAATCCAGAAAATATAAGAATTGGAGATTTCGTTGTTGTTGAAGGGAAAAATATGGACTATTTGTGTGTCGTTGATGATATAAGGCTTAAGGTGACCACAGATGAAGTATTTTTTGATCCGCCAGTTGATGAGGATGTTGACGATGGAATCGAAAAACTTGCAGTATCGTCGTTTGTATATAATGAAATTTCCATTTTTCCATATCTTTCGCTACCTAAGGATCCGAATTCTTATGGCACCACAGTAAAAACATTGCCAACCCATTTTTCAAAAGTAAGAAGTGTGAAGTCGACCGATTTTCGGAGAATTATTCCTGAGAAGAATGCTTTTTACATAGGCACACCTCTTACAAGTAAAGAAAAACTTTACATAGATCTTGAAAAACTCTCAATGAGAAATTCGGGACTCTTTGGTATTACAGGATCTGGAAAATCTTTCTTTGCAAGAATAATTTTTGCAGGTCTCATAAAGAATAAAATTTCTACCTTGCTCATTTTTGATATGCATAATGAACATGGAAGAAGTATTAGAAGTGAAAGTGGAAAAATTGATTCTCTTGCAAGTTTGTTTTCAGAATCTGTCAAAATTTTTGATGTATCAAAATCAAGTAAAGATGCAAATACATACATTGAAATTGCATATGAAGATGTTGAGCCTGAAGATGTTGTGCTTGTGTCAGATATATTACAATTTTCTCCAAAATCAGAAGAAACGCTTGAAATAGTTTCAAGGAGACGTAAAGATTGGCTTAAGTTTCTTTTAGATGAGTATCCAAATGTAAAAGATAAAAAGGAAGTTTCTGACGAGCTTGCCGTTAATTTAGAATCACTTGATGCACTTTCAAGACACCTCCAAAAATTGAAAAATTTGAAGTTTCTTAAAGAAACTAGTTCAAGAGATTCAATAAAAAGCATAATTGAGAACCTAAAAAATGGGATAAGCGTGGTTGTGCAATTTTCTGGTGATTATAAAGACGATAGACTTACATACTATTTTGTTTCGAATATTATCACAAGAAGAATTTTTAATGAATTTTCTAATTTAACGGAAGATACCCAAAAGAATCGTGTGGTAATTGCAATTGAAGAAGCACACAAATTTCTCTCAAAGCAGTATCAGGCAAACAATGTCTTTGGAAGAATTGCAAGGGAAATGAGAAAGTTTAATGTCACTCTTTTCATTATTGATCAGAGGCCAAGCGAAATTGATCCAGAAGTTCTTTCGCAAATTGGAACAAGACTTGTAATGGAACTGAAAGATGAAAACGATATCAATGCTGTTTTTCAAGGTGCTTCACATACAAAAAGGCTTGTAAAAATACTGTCTACATTAGAACAAAAGCAAGCACTTGTATTTGGCTATGCAGTGCCATTACCACTTCCTATAAATGTAAGGTCCTATGATGAAGAATTTATTGATGAAATGAAGGAAGTAAAAACTACAAAAAGCGTAAAAGACGATATTTATTAATAAAGGAGGTTAGAATGTATCCAGTGCTAATAAAAATTGGAAATTTTGAATTGAGAACTTATGGAGTTATAGTTGCAATTGCTGCAATTGTTGGAATATTAACAGCACTTAGATATGTGAAAGACAGGGGTATAGATGAAGATACTTTCCTCAATGTAGTTATATGGGCACTTATCGGTGGGATTTTAGGCGCAAGGGTTTTTTGGGTGTTTGTGTCGCCTTATCTTTCAACATACCTAAAACATCCGCTTACAATTTTTGCATTTTGGGAAGGTGGCTTATCTTTTGAAGGAATGATTTTAGGTGGACTTCTCGCCATTGTAATATCTGCAAAATTCTACAAAGTTTCTTTAAAAAAGGTACTTGATGGCGGCGCATTGGGTGTTGCAATTGGCTATGGTATTGGTAAATTTGCATGTTTCTTTAATGGTTGTTGCTACGGAATTCCTGTGCCATCCTGGTGGCCCAAAGTTTTTCCATTTTCACTTGTGTTTACAAATCCAAAATCCCAGTGTGATCTTCTTAATACGCCACTTTATCCTGCACAACTCCTCAATGCACTTAGTGGTTGGCTTACTTTCTTTGCTTTGATTTATATTCTAAGAAAGAATAAAAATCTTTATGATGGAAAACTTTTTACCTATTTTGGATATATCTTTTCTCCGATGCTTTTTCTTGTTGAGTTTATTCGTTATATTCCAAATAGATTTTTTGGACTTACGCCAAATCAGTGGTTCTCAATAGGGTTTGTTATTTTTGCATTTTTGTTTGATTTATACAATAAAAGAATTTCTAAAATTGAGGTTCAAGAACAATAATCTCACCTTGAGGAAGGTTTTCTTTATTAATATTGAGTTCCTTTAAGGTTTTGAAGTGGATTCCTTTTGTAAATTCCTCAAGAGGTAAAATATTTAGTGTTGATCCTTTTAATCGGTAATGCATAGGAATTGCAATATTTGGCTTAAATTCGCTAATTATTTCCTTTGCGTCATTGGGTCCGATTGTATAAACTGAACCAACAGGTATAAAGAAAACATTTGTGCCCTTTATGAAATTTTTTTGTTTCTCTTTAAACCTTTTATCTCCTAAATCACCAAAGTGTATAAGGGTAATGTTTTCCGAAGTAATCTTAAAAAGGTGAATTAATCCTCTTTCAAGCCCATTTTTCTCATCGTGATAGGCTTCGATACTTTCAAATTTTATGCCGTTAATTTCTTCATTTATTACCCCTCTTAAAACTTTCTTGTAGCTTGGCACATACTTAACTGCGTTGTGGTCGAAGTGCTCGTGAGATACGGTTATTATGTCTACTTCTGGAAATTTTACAGGATATCCCATTGATGGATCGTATGGATCTGTGAGAATTTTAAAACCATTTGTCTCAATTAGGAAGCTTGAATGTCCATAGTACTTTATAATCATTTTTATCACCTCCATATAAATTATAGCATTTTCTACAGTTATGCCTTCATTGATATAATAGTTTTATGCTTGGTTTTACACATTTAACCTTTGCGCTTTTTTTAGAGGGCAACACAAGCCTTATTAACGTTACACTTGCTTCCTTTGGAAGTCTATTTCCGGATATTGATACATTTGGTGTGCTTTCAAAAGTAGTGAAAAACAAACCAAGAAATTTGAAGCACAGAGGAATATTACATACGCCTTTTGTTTATGTTGTGATTCTTTGCATATATTATTTTATCTTCGGAAATTTTGGGATAGCACCTTTTATTGTGGGAGTATTTTCGCATCTATTTCTTGACTTTATTACAGTTGAAGGAATACCAATTTTTTATCCAATTAGTTCAAGAAAATTCCATATTATTGGATTTAGAACAGGAAGCTTGGTTGATGTAAGTATGTCTTTTTTCTTCTTATTTTTCTTTATTTTGAGACTCTTTAAGCTTATTTAAGAAAAACTTCAATGCCTCTTCGTATTTTTTCTCTTTTAAAAGGTTAATACCAGCATATAGTTCATCTATATCACTTTGATTTTTCTCTTTTTGGGAATCGTCTACATTATTCTTATTTATTTCGGCTTCTTTAGGCTTTGTTTTTTGAGGTTCCTCCTTTTGAGCTTTTTCCTGTACTTGTGGTTTTTCAACTAATTTTTCAAATTCTTCTTTAAAGAATTTAATAACTGGCATTTCAATTTTGTATAAATTTTTGAGTTCGTTTAATTCATCCATTTTTAGAAGCTTATCTTCCTCAATTGGGACAACGGCGAACCTGCAAAGAGGATTTATTTCTATTATTTTTTTAAAGTAATCATTTGCCTTTTCGTGATTTCCAAGGTATTCATCAATCATGCGTCCCATAAGGTACAATGCTCTTGGATAGTTTGGATAATTTACTAATACATTTTCTAGTATGGGCGGGACTTTTTTATATTCTCCTGCTCTTAAATAAGCTTCTGCAAGAGTTGTTTTGATGATTGGATCAAATTTTGCTGACTTATCAAGCTCTTCAAGAATATCAATGAATTCTTTTCGGGAGATATTTTCTTCGGATAGAATTATTTTAAGTTTTTCGTTTTCCTCGGCATTTGTAATCTCCTTAATTATTTCCTTTTCGTATTTTGGTGCAAGCACAATTGCTTTATCAAAGAGTTCTTTTGCAATTTTACCTTCTTTGAGATTGATTATTCCCTTAAAAAGGTATCCGTATTGATTTTCTGGATCGATGTTTAAAACGTATTTGAAAGCTATATTCGCGTCAATGTCCTTCCCTTTTATGAGATATGAGATTCCTCTAAAAAGTTCATAAAAGGTAGACGGCGTTGGAGAGTCCATTGAAAGTGTTTCTGCATGTGTTTCCACTATATCATAATTTTTTAGCATTAAGTGGTATGTGAGAAATAGAATATTTAGTATTGGGGCATAAGGTCTTGAATTGAGTCTCTCTTTTATTTCTTGTAATCTGCCAATTATTTCATAATCTTTCATAGAATGCCCCCTCTAATTCTTTATAATGCTCCCAATAATATCTTATAGCATTTGGGATATTTTGCAAAATATCCAAAGCAGTTATCCCTTCTTTAAATTCATTTGCTAAAAGATCCCCCGAAAGACCATGAATATATGTGCCTAAAATAGTACCTTCTAAGGTATTTCCTTTTCGTGCAATAGAACTTGCTATTGTTCCTACAAGCACATCTCCACTTCCTGCCGTTGCAAGCAAAGGATTTCCAGAAGTATTTATGTATATATTTCCATTTAAACCAATTAGCGAATACTCTCCTTTTAGAACTATCAAATGTTGGATTTCTTTCATTGCTTTGAATAAGGCTGAGAACTTATCTTTTTTTATTTCGTTAACAGGAAGTCCTGTAAGTCTTGAGAATTCGCCAATATGAGGTGTAAGGACTGTATCAAATGTTCTTTTCTTAAGAATTTCCTTATATTTTGAAATGATGGTTATTGCATCGCCGTCTATAATAAGTGGTTTTTGAACATTTTGAATAACATTTAAAACCAGTTGCTCTGTGTCTTCATCAATTGAAAGCCCCGAACCAATTGCAACAACGTCGACATTTTTGGAAAATTCGATTATTTTTCCAATGTCTTCACTTGAGATTGCTCCATTTTTGTTTTCTTTCAAAGGAATTTGCACTATTTCTGGAGATCTTTCAGATACTATCTTTGAAACATATTCAGTTGTAGCAAGGTAGGAGATACCTCCACCACCTTTGAGAAACGAAAGAGCATTAAAGTAAGGTGCACCCGTGTAGTGAGATGAACCTGCAATGAAAAGCGCCTTCCCAAGGCTTCCCTTGTGCGCATCTGTTGGGCGAGCCGTATATGGCTCAATGATTTTTATTTCCACGGAAATATCCTTTGAATGAGTTATTTCAGGAGGGTATGTTATGTGATTTACGATAATTTTTCCTACATAGTCACATCCTGGATATGCAAAGAAACCTCTTTTAGGAAGCCCCATTGTGATAGTATAGTTTGCTTTGATTGCAACTCCTAAAACTTCGCCAGTGTTTGCGGAGACTCCCGATGGGATATCAATTGCAACAACTGGTTTTCCTGAATTATTGATTTCAACAACAAGCTCCTCTATCTTCCCGTTAATTGGTCGGTTTAATCCTGTTCCAAAAATACCGTCAATGATTACATCTGCTTCTTTTATTGCTAAAAGCAAAACTCTGTTAATTGATGTAAATTCAAGAACTTCAACAGGATAGTTTTTAAGGAGTTCGAAATTTTTCAGAGCACTTCCCTTTAGTTTTGTTGTATCAGAAACGGTAAAAAGAGTTACTTCGGCATTGTGTGAAGAAAGTAATCTTGCAACGGTAAAGGCATCTCCCCCATTATTTCCAGAGCCTGCAAATATGAGAAATTTTCTTAAAAGACCAAATTTTGACTTTAAAAAATAAAAAACAGCACTACCTGCATTTTCCATAAGGATTTCTTCAGAAATTCCACTATTAATTGCAAGTTCGTCTAATTTTTTTATTTCTTCACTTGTTACAACTTTCATATCCCTATCCTTATCGCTATTGCAATTGCAAATTCTTTTTCATGTGAAATTGAAACAAAAATATCAGGAAAATTTTTAACCGTGGGTTTTGAATAATCATTATAAGTAATTTCAATTTGGTTAAAGGGGATTGCATTTTCAAGAGTTTTTGTTATTGCTTCTTTTGCTGCAAATCGTCCAGCAATAAATTCAGCGATGTTGCCTTTTTTCTTTAATTCCTTTAATTCGCTTTTACTTAAAACTCTTAAGATAAACCTTTCACCATAGGTTTCAAGAATTTTTTCAATCCGTTTTATGTTCACTATGTCTATGCCCACTCCTTTTATCACAGCAAAATTATACTACTAATAATTTTTTTCTAAAATAGTCAAATGTGCTAAAATGTAAGGGTTTGAAAATTTTTGTGAAGGAGGTAATTATGGATAGAATGAGTCTTCAGATTTTGAGAGCCTTATGGAAAAGGCCTCTTGATATATGGGAACTTGTAATAATGCAGGATAATGATATTAAAAGTTTATATGATACTCTTGAAAATTTAAAAGAAAGAAAATTGATTGAATATTCCGGCAACAAAATTAAGATAACAGAAGCAGGAATTTTAGAATTAAAAAAGAATAATTCAATGCCCTATATTGATACAAAGTGTCCTTATTGCCATGGTAAAATTCATGACCCATCATATTTTAAGGATATTCTTGAGACTTTCAAGGAGATTTTTAAGAATCGCCCCTTAGAAACAACCGAGTTTGATCAAGGAGTTGTAAGCGAAGAAAATTCAGTAAGGCGTCTTGAATTTGTCTATGAAAGGGGGGACCTTGAAGGAAAAGAGATATTTTTCCTTGGAGATGATGATTTAACAAGTATAGTTTTTGCTCTTTCAAAGATGCCAAAAAGAGTTGTAGTTGTTGATATCGATAAGAGAATAGTCGATTATATAAATGAGGTTTCTAAAGATTATAAGTTAAATATTGAAGCATATAATTACAATGCAGCAGACAGATTAGATGAGGAATTTATAAATAAATTTGATACTTTTTTAACAGACCCTGTTGAGACTGTAAAGGGTATGCAACTATTTCTTTCACGTTGTGTTCATTCTCTTAAAGGAAAAGGCTCTTCTGGATATTTTGGGTTGAGTCATTTTGAATCCTCCCTTAAGAAATGGTTTGAGGTTGAGAAAGATCTTCTTGATATGAATCTTGTTATTACTGATATGCTAAGGGACTTTAATGAATATCTGCTTGTTAGCGAAAGGATACTTCATGAAGGATATTATGTTGTTGAAAAAGCTCCTGTTAAGGTTTTACCACCAACATTTTCGTGGTATAGATCGACATTTATTAGAGTTGAACTTGTAGATTCGCCAAAGCCTAAAATTGTTGATGGCGTGAATTGGGACCGTTCTCTTTACTTTGACGATGAGACTTATGTTGTGAGGCCATAATGCTCTCTAAGGTTAAAACAACAACGCTTAAGGGTATTGATGGAGTTGAAGTCCTTGTTGAAGTTGATATAGGAAATGGACTTCCCTCTTTTACAATTGTTGGGTTGCCCACTGAAAGTGTTGAAGAATCAAAGGAACGTGTGAGGGCAGCCATCAAAAATGCAGGTTTTGAATTTCCAATTCGGAAAATAACTGTTAATCTTGCACCTGCCGATGTTAAGAAAGATGGAACATATTTCGATTTACCCATTGCCGTGGGGATTCTTTCGATAATAGGTGTTGTAAAAGATCAGGATAAAATGAATGATTTTTACTTTTTGGGAGAACTGTCGCTTGATGGTAGTATACGGAAAATTGTTGGTGCATTGCCAATGGTTTCTTCTCTTAAAAAAGGTTCAAAAGTAATTGCTCCTTACGATTTAATGAGTGAGATAAGCATTGTTGAAGATGTCGATATTTACTTTGTTAAACACTTAAAGGAAGTTGTCGAATTCATTAACGGGGATAGATCTATTGAACCTGTGAGGACTGATCTAACAAAAATTCTTGAATCGGAATTTTTAGAGGAAGAGGATTTCTCGGATATAAAAGGGCAATATCAAGCAAAAAGAGCAGTGGAGATTGCCGTTGCAGGTGGACATAACATAGTTATGATTGGTTCACCTGGGTCAGGTAAGACACTTATTGCAAGAAGAATTCCGTCAATCTTTCCGCCACTTACAAAGGAAGAGTCACTTGAGATTACAAAAATTTATAGTGTGTCTAATTTATTGGGAAGTGGTGTTGTTAATAAAAGACCATTTAGATCTCCTCACTCTTCTGCTACTCTTCCCTCAATAATTGGAGGTGGAAACCCAGTAAAACCGGGAGAAGTAAGTCTTTCGCATAATGGAGTTTTATTTTTAGATGAATTGGGAGAATTTAGAAGAGATGTTCTTGAATCTCTAAGGCAACCCATGGAAGATGGGTTTGTAGTTATAACAAGAGCTAAAGAAAGAGTTATGTTTCCCTCTAACTTTATGCTTGTTGCCGCAATGAATCCTTGTCCTTGTGGATGGTTTGGAGATAAAGAACATCCATGCACTTGTTCTATTTCGGAAATTAAGAGATATAGGAATAGAGTATCAGGTCCCATATGGGATCGATTTGACATCCAAATTGAAGTGCCAAGACTTTTGCCTCATGAACTTGTTCATGATTCGAAATCAGAATCATCAAAATCCATAAGGGATAGGGTTATTAAAGCTCGAATTATTCAACAGGAAAGATACAAAGACACGAAGATTAAAAATAACGCCTCTCTTACGCCACGTTCAATAAAGGCTTTTATAAAATTAGGACATGAAGAGAAAGTTTTCCTTGAAAATGCATCAACAAGACTTGGACTTACTGGAAGGGGATTTGATAAGATTCTTAAAGTTGCCCGAACCATTGCAGACATTGAAGGAAGTGAGCTTGTGCGACTTCCTCATATTGCAGAAGCACTTCAATATAGATTTGACCTTTCTCTTAATACCTGATTTAAAAGAAAAATATAATATCAATAATTGCAATAAGAAGTCCTAAAAGAAAGCCTATAAAGACTTCTATTCCAGAATGTCCTACAAGCTCTTTAAAAGTTTCAATATCAATGCTCTCTCTTAGTCTTTTACCAAGGGGTGTTTCAAAAAATATCTCATTCATTGTTTTTGCGTGTTTTCCAACTTCCCTTCTTACAGAAATAGCATCGACAACGACTATCGCAGAGAATACAAATGCAATCGAAAAATAGGGTGAGTCAAATCCAAATTTTGCTCCCAAAAGAATTGTTAATGTTGTTACTGTTGCTGTGTGGGAACTTGGGTTGCCACCAGTTGAAGTGAGCATCTCCCAATCCCATTCTTTCTCAACTAAATATGTAAATATAACCTTAAGCACTTGTGCAATGATGTTAGAAAAAATAGAAGCTATAAGTATATTATTAGAAAATAACTGTGTAAGTATATTCATACTATAATTGTAATATGAAAGATAGAAAAAATAAACAGATTTTGCCGAGAGGAAATTTTGAGAAAGTGCTTTTGCATATTTGTTGTGCACCTGATGCGACGTATCCTGTGCTTTTACTCAAAGGTCTCCATTTCAATGTAACTGGATTTTTCTACAATCCCAATATTCATCCAAAAGAAGAATACGAAAAAAGACTTGAAGAGGTGAGAAAACTTTCAGAATACCAAAACTTTCCTCTTATCGTTGGCGAGTATAACGATGAAGTTTTGAGGAGTTGGTTCTATTTGGTTCGAGGTCTTGAAAAAGAACATGAGGGAGGAAATAGATGTTATCTTTGTTATAAAGAACGTCTTGAAAGAACCGCAAAA
>PNIL01000011.1 GCA_002877955.1 Caldisericum exile
TTCGAACTACCCCAAAAGGCGGAGATTTCTCACTTCGTTCGAAATGACTGTTTTTTGGGGAAGTATTGAGGGGCGGTGTTGTATTCCCTCAAAATGGTTGTCATGTCGAGTGCAGTGAGACATCTTTGCAGTTTAAATGGTGGGAAGCTCCCCTCCAGCAATTTCATGAAGCATATTCTAAGCCTTTTTGGTAAAATAAAACTAAGACTACATTCTTCTCCTACTTATTTTTAAGCATAAAAAATATTTATGGGTATAACAAAATCCACTAATATTAAAAACCATCATAAATACTCAATTTGTTATTTTACCTTAGATAGAAATCAAACTTAAAAATCCCGCATTGTTCCGTAGAACCAGCATTAAAACTTGATTATTACCCTATCAAATTTTCAATTTAGAGAGGATTTTTAGAGTTAAAATGGGTTAAACTACCTTGAACAAATTTTTGCCTCTCTAAACGCATGCAAATGCAAGGTCTTAAACACGCAATTTAAAATTGCTCTTTAAGCGTAAAATTTTAGACCCTTACAAGCATATTCTAAAAATCCTTACCAATATTGCCTTTTAACATTTTCAAACTTAAACGCTATATACACTAAGAACACTTCTAAGGAATCTTCTTGCCCTTTCTGTTTGTGGGTTTTCAAAGAATTCTAAAGGTTTTCCTTCTTCAACGATGCGTCCATCAGCCATAAAAACAACTCTATCAGCAACTTCCTTTGCAAACGCAATCTCGTGTGTTACTACAACCATTGTCATTCCGTTTTCTGCAATCTCTTTCATTACATCAAGCACTTCCTGAATCATCTCTATGTCGAGTGCTGAGGTTGGCTCATCAAAGAGCATTAATTTTGGCTCCATTGCAAGTGCTCTTGCTATTGCAACTCTTTGCTTTTCTCCACCTGAAAGTTCTTTTGGATAATGGTTGAGTCTTTGTCCTAACCCCACTTTTTTAAGATAATTTGTTGCGATATTTCTTGCAAGGTTTTTATCTATTTTCTTTACAACAATAGGTCCAAGCATTACATTTTCAATTGCTGTAAGATGAGGAAATAAGTTAAAATGCTGAAAAACCATCCCTATTTCTTCTCTTAATTTGTTAAGATTTGTTTTTGGATTTATAAGACTACCTTCGTAGTAAATTTCTCCTGATGTAGGTAATTCAAGAGCATTCAAACATCGGAGGAATGTGCTTTTTCCTGCGCCAGATGGTCCAACTATTACCACTTTTTCACCTTTTTTTACTTCGAAGTTAACATTTTCAAAAACTCTTATGTTTCCGAATCTCTTTGTTAAATCTACTGTTCTAATCACCTTTTGCAAACCTCCTTTCGAGATTTTGTGAAAGTCTTGTTAAAGGAATTGTAAGTAAAAGATAAATAATTCCTGCCGCAAGGTATGGTGTAAGTACATTTGCTGTTGCAGATGAAATTTGTTTTGACTTATAGGTAAGTTCTGCTATTCCTGTAATCATTACAAGTGAAGTGTCTTTTAGTAAAGCAACAATTTCGTTTGTAATTGGAGGGATTACTCTTCTTATCGTTTGAGGGAGGATTACATACCTCATCGTTTGATAATAATTCATTCCAAGCGAGTTTGCTGCCTCAAACTGTCCAAATGATATTGATTCAATTCCTGCTCTAAAAATTTCCGAGATGTATGCAGCTGAGTTAAATGAAAGTGCAACTACACCTGAGGTAAATGCATCAAGTTTAAGTCCAAATCCTGGAAAGACATAATAAACGATGAGAATTTGAAGCAAAAGTGGTGTCCCTCTCAGGGTATCTACATAAATTGAAGAGAGCCCCCGTAAAAGAGGGCTCTTTGAAATTCGCAATAATGCAATAACAAGACCAAATGCTATACCAAAAACCATTGCAAGAAAAGTTAGTCCAAGAGTTGTCTTAAGTCCTTGGAGGAGAAATGGTAACGTTTGAATAAATAAGTCTAATCTAAATTGCATAAAAAATCACCTCTATGGAATTGATTGTGGCGCTGTGCCAAACCACTTCTTGTAAAGTGTAGTATACTCACCATTTGCTTTAATTTCTTTTAAGGCATTGTTTATTGCGTCTCTTAATTCTGGTTCATCTTTCCTAAATGCAATTCCGTATTGCTCAGTTGTAAAAAGCGATCCTACTATTTTTACCTTTGGATGTGTCTTTGCATAGTAGAGCGACACAGGAAGATCGTTTATTACGGCATCTATTCTTCCGATTTCAAGGTCAGAAAGTGCAAGTTGAATATCTGGGTAACTTTTAACGATTGCACCATTGATCTTTTTTGCTGCCTCTTCACCTGTGGTACCGGTCTGAACTCCGACAGTTTTTCCTACAAGGTCCTCTGGCTTTGTTATTGAGTTATTGCTTGATTGGACTGCAAGAATCTGTCCAGAATTATAGTAGGGATCTGAGAAATCAACTTCTTTTTTTCTTTCATCTGTGATGGTCATTGCTGAAATTATTGCATCAAACTTTCCTGTTTGTAAGGCAGGAATTATGCCTGAGAAGTCTGCTGTGACAATCTGTGCTTTAACACCGATTTTACTTGCAAGAAGATTTGCAAGATCAACGTCAAAACCCATGGCATTTCCTGTTTTAGGGTCGATCCACTCAAAGGGTGCATAAGTTGTGTCAGATCCGAAAACAATTACTCCTGCTCTCTTTACCCTTGCAAGGGAGTTAAACCTAAGAGTAACTTCTTTTGAAATACCACTTCCTAAAACCTTGATGTTTTCTTGATAAGGTGTTGCACCTTCTGCTTCAACTTTTAAAACATAGTCCCCTGATTTTACATTACTGAATGCAAATTTACCGTTTGCATCTGTTGTAGTTTGAAGGTCGTTTAAATACACAGTTGCACCTTTGATTGCTACTCCACTTTGGTCCTTCACAACTCCATTAACCTGTCCTGAACTTGCACAGCCAGTTAAGATTGCTAAAATTACTAACACTACCAATACCGCTGCTACCTTTGTAAATCCTCTCATCTTTTTCCTCCTATACTCCTATAAATTAAAAATAGCCGGCCTTTTGCGCCGGCTTATAAAAAAACAATATAAATTTATATCAACCCGCCGGCGCTCTTGTGCGGGTATGTTTTTTAGCATGTTTTCTTGTAGCCAAAATTAAAATAATGTTTTCCATATATTCCTCTTAATTTGTGTGAATTTTAGTTAAGTTTAGAAAAATGTCAATAGTCTTCTATTGGTTCCTCTCTTTAGTTTGTGGGCTTTAAAATAAGATTAGAATTGTGTTTTTTGACAAATAATAAATTTTTCTTTAATATTCTTGCTCAAGATTAAAAACATTATAAAAAATAAGGAAAATTCCTATTGCAAGCGGTGCACCAATGATATCAGCAATAACGTGCTGCTTTAAGAATTGTGTCGAAAGGATTATTAAAATTGCCCAGATTGATATTAAATATGCAATTATTCTGTACTTCTTTTTTACAAACCATACCGAGGAAACTAGCGCAGCTGTTCCACAGTGCAAACTTGGAAAGCAATTATATGGATTATCGCTTGAATAAAGTTTTACAACTTGATTTACAAAATAATTCGCTCCGTAGGTTATATTAGGTCTTGGCACATATGTTTGAAAAACAACATACACAAAATTACTAACAAGAAATAGAGAGATAAAAGAAATCGCAAGAGGGGTAAATATGCGAGGATGAAACAGAAAAAAGAAAAGGAGCGTAATATAAATAATAGGTTCAAGAGAGTTATAAATTATAATAAACTGGGGAATAAATGGCACAAGTTTATCGAGTGGCGTCAAAAGCACATGAACGCATGAAGTTGCATGGTTCGTCAAATCGTATATTTTTGAAGTGTAATAAATTAAAACTGCAAGCACACTGTTTATAAGATAAAGTTTATAATTTTTCTTTAAAAACTCGAATATCTTCATGCTTTACCTCTGAGTATTCCTATGCCAAGCCATTCTGGTCCTGCATAATTTCCAATTGCACAACCAACCTGAATAATGTCTGGTTTCAATCCATAGATTTCTTTTATGTATTCTCCAAATTCATTTGCTTCATCTTTGTTTAATCCATACATAATTGCAATTTTCTCTAAGCCAAACTCTCTGAATTCATTTGTTATAAATTTCTTTAGGTATTCTTTTGCTTTATTAAAACTTCTGAAGATACCCTCAAGTTTAATGAGGCCATTTGTAAAAGAGAACACGGGCTTTACACTTAAAACACTTCCAATGAGTGCAATTTCTTTTTTTATGCGTCCACTTGCACCTAAATATCTTATTTCGCTTAGAGCAAATCTATCTCTTAGCCTTTCTACAACCTTACTTGTTTCATTGTAGACTGTATCAAAGTCGAGTCCGTTCTTTATCAGATTTAACGCATGTTCTGTAAGGTATCTTATCGCATAGATTGAAGATCTTGAATCTATAATTTTTATTGTGTTTGTTTTAAGAGTTTCTATTGCAAGTCTTGCAGAATTTATTGTGCCACTTACTTTTTCTGAAATAAGAATTGAAATTGCAGAATCCCCTTTCTCAAGGATGGGCTTGAAGACACTAATAAAATCATCTGGAGATGGTTGCGAAGTTTTTGGAAATTCATCTGCATTTTTGAGGAATTGATAAAACTCCTCTATGGATATTTCTTCACCCTCCTTAAAATCTCTTCCCTTATAGAAGATCCTTATGGGTACGACTTTAATATCATTTAATTCCACAAACTCTTTACCAAGATAAGCTGTTGAATCCACAACAATTTTTATCATTTTCTCCTCCCTATATGCATATTATATGTAATTTGTGAAAAAACATATAAAATAAAGTAATCGTAAATCTTCTAAAAGTTTTATGAGGTGCATATGGAAATACTTTTAAAAGTGATCCTTCCGGTTATTATTGGTTATCTTCTTGGAAGTTTCTTACCTGCATATTTTGTAGGAAAATTTAGAGGAGTTGATGTAACAAAAGCGGGGTCAAGAAATCCTGGTATTGCAAACACTGCAAACCTTTTTGGATATAGGTTTGCGATCCTTGTTGGAATTTACGATATTTTTAAATCACCTCTTGCCATATTTATTGCACTAAAGTTGGGGGCGTCTTTGCCTGTGGCATTTGCTTCGGGTTTTGCATCAGTTTTGGGACATATCGCACCCTTTTACCTTCACTTTAGGGGTGGCCGTGGTATGGCAGCGTCAATTGGCATTATGGGCTATGCACTCGTGCTTCTTCTTATTTATGATATGCGCTTTGCCTATGTGTTTATTCCAATAACCCTTATTGTTGCACTTTTATTTTTTATGCGAAACAAGTGGCATTCTGCTAATACAATTACTCTTTTTGTACTGCCCTTGTTTATTATTTCGGTTATTCTTTACTATGGTATTCGGGTGGAAAGTATTGCATTTCTCATTGCAGGGCTTTATAGCGTTGCGCAAAGAGTTGAATATTTACTTCACGAAAAGCTTAAAGACATCAGTGTAGAAGAAAAGAGACTTCTTTCAAGGAAGTGGCTAAGGCCATTAGCCTCAATTTTTGCAGTTGGGGTACTTTTTTACAAATTATACACGCTTATTATTCTTGGGATAGTATTTTTGACATTTGTAATTTTTGAGACTTTGCGCTTTTCAAAAAGAAACTTCAAGGCACCAATTCCATATAAAGGAAGTGAAGAAAAACGTATTTCATCAATGGTAATGTTTCTACTTGGTGCTTTTATGACTTTGTCTTTCTTTTCGCCTCCAATTGGATCCCTTGCAATTATGTTTACAATTTTTGGTGATTTTTCTGCATGGAGCATCGGTGTTAGTATTGGAAAATTTCATATATTTGCCCAAAAAACTCTTGAAGGCACAATCGCTGCATTCTTGACGAATACTCTCATTGCCGCAATCTATTTAAAACTCGGGCTTGTAAGCATTGCCGTGTTTTTGACTGGTGCAATTGTTTCAACTCTTGCAGAACTTGCTCCGTTTGAGGATGATAATTTCTCAGTGCCACTTTTAAGTGCAATCACAATGAGTTTGGTTAATTCGCTTTAGTTATCTTTGAAAAATTTTTGATTGTTCTTATTGATGTAGCCATCAATTCCATTAAAACTAATATGTGCTATGCCATTTTCAAAAGTTGATGCGAAAGTATACATAGGTTCAATTACGAATTTTCCACTCTTATCAATATATCCCCAAAGTCCATTTTTCTTCACTGGGGCGAGCCCTTCTTTGAAATCCATTGCATTTTCGAATTGTGGAGCAATTATCATATTTCCTTTTGTATCAATAAAACCAAATAAACCGTTTTTCATAAAAAGTGCAAGTCCTTCAGAAAATGAACGAACTACTTCAAACTGCGGTTTAATAACGAAATTGCCTTTTGCGTCAATGAATCCATATAGTCTTTTTAATCTTACCTTTGCTAGTCCATCGGTAAAGAACCATACATCCTCAAATTGTGGCTTAATTACGATATTTCCATTTCTATCTGCAAATCCCCATAAGATACCTTCACGATATGGCACAAGTAAACTTGAATATTCGGTCCTTGCATTGGGAGTTTGTAATTCATTTGTCGTTTGTTTCAATTTAAAGATGTAAACGCCCTCACTTATAGAAATAAGAGTCAAAACAATTACCACAAAAATTAAAATTCTATTCGTTTTTCTATCCATAATTCCTCCCCTTCACTTCATTATACAGAAGAATTTAAATTGAAAGTATAGGGCGTCCTTTATACAATTTACTAGTCGTATATCATTTACTAAATCTTCTTTAACTTCATTCCAAAAGACCTTTTTCTTCTTGTGCTAAATGAAGTTCTGAGTGAGTGTCTATATTTTGAGGGAACAACAAACCGCCTCCTCAACACTCCCCCGAAATACACCAAAGAATTGTAAATCCGAAAAACGAAGTGAGGAGAATTCTCCTCCTTTTAGAGGAGTTAGAGGGGGAGACTTTCAAATCCCCCCTCAATACTTCTCAAAATAATAATTTTGACTTTGGAGTAGGTTAGAAAGAGTCAACCTTTGGTATCAAGATAAACCTATTAGAGCCACTATCTAATGCCTTTTGCAATGCCCTTACCTCGGGAAGACTTTCATCCAAGTTAGGTATGTAGAAAATAACTTTATTTGTCTTTGTATAAATTTATTAAGATATTTCTTCATCTACAAATTCATATGCTTCCAATAAATCTTCAATCTTAGCTTTTATCTTTTTTTGCCATTTAAACCTCCAAATTCCCAAAAATATAGGTTTTATGCAAGCTTTAAACAATCGTTAAAAGTGTAAATTACTTTTCCTTTCGTTTCAATTTTCATCAACGGGTTTAAAAATTCCATATAGACTTTGTGCTTTATAATCCTTTTTTCATAAACAAAAGAACCAATAAACTTTTAATCACCTGAATATCTTCCATGCGAAAGTTGTTCCTAAGATTTTTCTCATCAACTAAAGAGAACATGCAAGATAAGAATTGGAAGCATAGGCTAAACAAACTAAGTACTGATTAATGAGTAAATTTAAATTAAACTTGGCTAGCGCACCAACAACAAAAAATATTATTGGGACGATATACAAATAATATTTTCCAGAGGTTATCCAGATTAGCAAACCAAAATTAACAAAACTTGCAACATAAAATAACACAAAAAGTATATGCTGTATACCAAAACTTTTACAACCGCTAAAAACAGCAAAGAAAGTTAGTAAGAATGATAATT
>PNIL01000063.1 GCA_002877955.1 Caldisericum exile
TCCCTCATAAGTAAAGGAGATACTACAATCGTAGGAATATTTGATAAATTAAAATTAATGTGAGTTGTAGATATTATAAGATCAACATCGGAAGGAATTTTGTTTTCTAGGGTTTCCTTAAAGGAAAAAGTTTCTACAATATCAAGATTAGGGAATTCCTGAATTAGTCTATAGTAAAGTATCTTTGAAGTTGCTATACCCATTGGACAAATGACAATGGTTTTTATCTTACGAGGCAACTTTGCAGATTCAAGCAATGCCATTATATAAGTTGCAATATATCCTATTTCCTCTTCAGGAATTGCAACCCGAAAACTTCGAAAAAGATTTTCGCTAACCTTTTTTGCAATACCAAAGGCAAAAGTATATTCCCTTTTTATTGTTCTAAGAAGAGGATTTTCAATGTTAACCCCTAATTTGATTTTTTCCACAGCTCCCTTTAGATGCATTGCAAACATCTTCATCAGTTCAGGATCTCTTTCTATGACGAAGCCAAGGGAACTTTCTGCAAAATCAATTATTTCTCCAACCTTTTTTAGGTATATCTCTGGTATTGATTCAGAAGGAATATTTTCAAAAGATTCTGCTCTGATTGAAAGAAATTTTTTAGTTAAGAAAATGATTTCTGAGTTATCTAATTCAATTTTTAAATTATTTTCAAGGATTTTTAAATTCCGACTAATTGCGCCATATTCTTTCGTATTTTCAATTGTTTTTGATGTTTCATCCTCACAAACAATGCGAAAACCCCTTAAAATACGCTCTAAAGTTATGTAAATATCGAGTGCAAAGCTAAACATATCTTGAGGGTTAATAACTACTTTTAGATCACTAAGTACACCCTCAACGAACTTTTTAATCGTAGGAAAATACGATGTTTTTAAAATTCTAACACCAAAGATATTCTGTCCGAAAGCCTGGGAATCATTATGGCTTGAGAATTTTATCGCAATGTTATCAAAATTATAAGAAAGGATATTTTTGATAGATGATTTTATAGCACTTCTTATATCATACTCTTCTCCTTTTATTACATAACCTCTTCCTGGTTCACCAATGAGAATGATATTAAAATCTTTAAGCCATTCTCTTATTTTTTTAATGTATGCATTGATAGTAGGTCTTGATTTGTCCAAAATATCGGAGAGTTCTTCAATTGTGGGAGTTCTCTTGCTTGCAAGAAGTAGATAAGAAGCAAGCCAGATTTTATTTTCGGTACTGTTAAAGATATCTTCTGTGATTCTTAATTCTTCCTTTAGAATCTTTTTCTTTTCATTGCTTCCCTCAATCTTTATGCCAACATTAGGCCGAGCAACAATGCTGAGCTCATAGTTCTTTAAAAAATCAGAAATTGATTGCATATCTTTTCTTAAAGTATTAATGTTAATACCTGTATCCTCCGACACTTTCTTTAAAGAAACTGGATAATCATATTCAAGAAGATATAGGAGCGCCTTTAAAATCCTTCCTTTGATTTTTACCATCTCTTACTTTGAGATCTCTCTTATCTCTCTTAGTACGCTTGGTGCAATCTCGCGGTAATCCTTTTTTAAAAGATTCTCAAAAGTTCTTAAATCGCCTTTAGCCTGTTCAAAAAGATTTGCCAAATCAGGATAGTTATCAATAAGATACTCATATACTTTTGGATTTTTTATTTCATAGGAATATAAAACAGACTTCTCAATAAGCTCATTAATCCTTTTTAAAACAACAATTGATGGCAAATGCAATTTATCTATAATCCTTTTTACGCTTGTTGGTTTAAATTCAAGTACCGAAAGAAATTTTAAATCTTCTTTATTAAGAGATATATTTTCACTCCCCTCAGTAAAATTAACAAATTCGTTTAGAAGATATGCTAATTTAGGAAATTCCTTCTCAACATCCTTTACAATTTCAATTGCCTTTTCAGTTTCTTTTTCAAAATCTGATTTAAAATAAACTTGTTCATGCTTTACAAAATCAAACGTTTCCGAAGTTATTGCGATTTCTTCAAGTGCATCCATATCGTGGTAGTCGTTATACTCGGCATAAACAATGCGCCCTTCCTTTAAAAGGATATGATTTTCTTCTTTGCTTCCAATGTACAAAAATCCCGAATACTTATTTTCATATATGAGTTCCAAAATCTGGGAAAGACGCATATCTTTCCATAAGGTTCCTTTAAGCATATTTTATTATATTAAAATTCTTCAATGCTACAAATTTATCTAAGATACTTTCTTGCAAAAATTTCCAAAAAATATAAAATATTAAGTGATGGAACATATAAAATTTTATTTTGGTATTTTTGGATATTTATTTGTTGGGGTTGTTTTATTCTTGATTCTTTTGGGGAAATCGTCCAAAAAAGTTCCCATAAGAAGAAAATATTCTGTTAATAAATTTATCGCTATAATTCCTGCTCATAATGAAGAAAATGTTATTGCAAACTCAATTCTTTCTGTTAAGAAAGCAGGCTTTGATAAAGTAGTTGTAATCCTTGACAAATGCACCGATGATACACCTATAATTGCAAAGGGCCTGGGAGCTGAAGCCATGTTTGTAAATTTTAGATCAAAAGGGCGTTCTCTTGCATATGCAATCCCCCAAATCGTTCAAAAATATGGAGAAGATGCATTCTATATGATTTTTGATGCAGATAACGTAGTTGAAGAAAAATACATAGAACACATAAAACCATACGTTGAGTCTTATCCTGTGATTCAAACAAACCTCTACAACCTCAATGTAGAAGGAATTATCCCACGCATGTATATATTTATGGATGCAATATATCTTAGGATACAAAAGGCGCTTACCCTTCTTGGGCTTTCTTCTATCATTTCAGGCTACGGTTGGGGAGCATACGGATGGGTTTTTAACAAGCACAAATTTAACTGCAATTCTGTTCTTGAAGATTTCGAATATACGGTAAAACTTCCGTTAAAGGTAACATTCGTAGAAGATGCAACAGTCTTTGACGAAAAACCTGTTAATTTTATCGCTTCTTTTAGGCAGAGACTACGCTGGTATAGAGGATATTTCTATACAGTATTTAAAGTAAACGGAATTGCAAAAAATCTTTACACTATTCCATTGATTGTTTTTTCAGGAACAGGGATTTTGAGTTTTCTTCTCTCACTACCAAATCCACTTTATATTTCAATACCTGTAGTCGTGTTTGTTCTACATACACTTTTTTTCTTGCTTCCTCTAAATGAGAGGGAGTTAAAAGATGTAAAATGGTACGATATATTCCTCATATTCTTCTTTAATATGACAAATCTTGCTGCAATACTTACCGCAATGTTTACCTATAACAAGACCGAATGGATAAGAACGCCACATGTATTCAAAGTAAATATTTAGGCTCCATAAGGAGCCTTTTATTTTAAAATAATCTTCAAAATTTAGACTTGTATTTTAGAATTTATATCCAAATTTCCTTAAAAGTTCTTTTCTTTCTTTTACATGCTCTTCGCTTTCAAACCCTTTTGGTTTCACACCATCAACAACTCCTAAAACTGCCCTTCCAAGATCTGTTTCTGCAACAATAACTTGCATAGGATTTGCTGAGGCTGCGTATATATTGCAAACCTCCTGGACATTCTTTATCGCATTAAGCACATTTATCGGAAATGCACCTTTTATAAAAATAATGAAGAAGTGCCCTGCCCCAACCTCATAGGCATTTTTCTTTGCAAGCTCAACAAGTTCGGGATCATTCCCTGCAAATCGTACAAGTGCCACACCTGAAGCCTCATTAAAGGCTAATCCAAATTTCACACCTGGGACACTTCCCACAATTGCTTCACTCAAATCCTCAACTGTTTTAATGAAGTGTGATTGACCAAGAATGCAATTCATATCCTCTGGCTTTTCTATTGGTATAACTTTAATTTCAACTCCCATAATTATTACCTCCTTTCATCTTTTTACATTATAATTTAAAAAATTAATTTGTAAAAGGAGGAAATCTTGGAAGAAAAAACGCTTAAAATTAGCAAAAAGGCATTTATAAACACGCTTATAATTCTTTTTGTCCTTATGGTTGTTGCTCTTATTATTACTTATTTAATTCCATCAGGCTCATACAAAAGGGTTATAACAAATGGCATTGAAACAATTAACCCGAATTCGTTTACATTTGTTCCCAAAATTTATTTACCCATATATAAACTCTTCACAGCACCCATAGAAGTGCTTTTCTCAAAGGACGCACCTCTTGTGGTAACTATAATAATTTTCATCTTATTTGTTTCGGGAAGTTTTTCAGTATTATCCAAGGCAAATATCGTTAAGGCAATAATTCTCTCAATTACAAAAAGATTTGAGAGAAGGAAGTATCTCCTTATTGCAATTGTAATTTTCATCTTTATGTCACTTGGGGCAATACTTGGACTATTTGAAGAGATGATACCATTGGTACCACTTGTTGTTTCGCTTGCAATTTCTATGGGTTTTGATGACCTTACGGGCCTTGGAATGAGTTTACTTGCAGTTGGCTTTGGTTTTAGTGCTGCAATTTCAAATCCATTTAGCATAGGTGTTGCACAAAGACTTGCAGGTCTTCCACTATTTTCGGGCGCATATCTAAGAATTGTATTTTTTATTTTAACTTATTTTATAACAACACTTTTTGTAATAAGTCATGCAAAATCAATTGAGAATAGGGATACAAGAGTCAATCTAATAGAAGAATACGCTTCGAATCCAAAAGAGTTACGTGCAATCCGTTTCTTTGCGTTGTCACTTGTGCTTATGCTTGCTGTGGTTATAATTACACCATTTAATGGAACGTTATCGCAAATATCTCTTCCTCTAATAACCCTCATATTCTTGATTGCGGGTTTTGGCTCAGGAATATTTGCGGGACTCACCATAAAGGATACATTCAAAACATTTTTTGAAGGAATTTTAAATGTTGCACCATCAATCATATTAATCCTTATGGCTGTAAGCGTTAAACATATCATCGAACAGGGAAACGTTATTGATACAATACTCTATTTTGCACAGACATACATTTTAAAAACTAATCAATATGTTGCAGGTATCGTTATGTATATCACAACCCTTATTCTAAACTTTTTCATCGGATCGGCATCTGCTAAGGCATTTCTTGTAATACCTATACTTGCACCTCTTTCAGATCTTGTAGGACTTACAAGACAGGTTGCGGTAACCGCTTTTTGCTTTGGCGACGGTTTTTCAAACCTTCTTTATCCTACAAATGCAGTGTTAATTATTGGTCTTAGCCTCGTGGATATGCCATATCCTAAGTGGATAAGATGGACAATAAAAATACAGGCAATAATTTTTTTAGTTTCAATGCTATTCCTCATGTTTGCAATTAAAATACATTACGGTCCATTTTAAAAATTTGGAGGAATAAATGAAGGAAAAAATCATTTTTGATTATGAAAGTGCTAAAAAACGATTTAGAGCTCATTTTGAAGAATTTAAAAGACAATTTTCAGACGTAGCAATTGAATCAATTCCTATTGATGAAAATGACAATCTATTTATTGATATAATAAGAATATTCAAAGACAAACCCAAAACTCTAATTTTTACTATTGGAGAACATGGTGTTGAGGGAATCTTTGGCTCATTTATAATGGAAGTGTTTATTCAAGAAATTTTGCCTATGCTCAATTTGGAGGACACATCAATTATACTTGTTCACCCAATAAATCCATTTGGAATGAAGTACCTTGAAAGAACGAATAAAAATAATGTAGATCTCAATAGGAATTTCCTTAATTCATGGGATAATATTTTCAAGAACACAGCATATTTAAGTTTGCGGGACGTTTTTGAAAAAAGTGGAAGCGTTGAAAATTTGGTAGTAGAAAGAATCAAGTATTACAAAGATGTCTTAAAGATTCTCATACAGGGTAAGACAAAACTTGTAAAAAATGCACTCCTCATAGGACAATACGAAAGTCCCAATGGACTTTACTATGGAGGGAAAGACTATGAAAAAGAGACACTACTGATGATAAAACTTTTTGAAAATGCGTTTAAGATATCCAAACAGGTTGTTCATATCGACATTCATACAGGTTATGGACCCAAAGATACGATGTCTGTTGTTAATTCACATCTATTTGTTGAAGATTCAAAAACATTTGAGAAAGAAATCAACTATTCCCCCGTTGTAAAAAGCGAAAATAGTGAATTTTATTCAATGAGCGGAGACATGATAGATTATCTTTACACTTTAAGAAATGAAAAATTCAGAGATACAAAACTTTATTCTGCCAGTTTTGAATTTGGCATCCTCGGAGATTCCATATTAAACGAAATAGAAGCACTTTTTAGAGCAATAATCAATAACAGATTGAGATTTTATGGAAGCAAAAATGATAAGATTAAACAATATGTAAAAAAATTGTATTTAGAGGCATTTTGTCCCACAAGTGAAGAGTCAGTTAAAAAAATGTATTCTCAATTTAAAAGGGCAATTTTGGGCATACTAAAGAAAGAAGGACTTATTTCAAACAAAAATCTTTGATTTAAAGAATTATTCAGCTTGACAAATAAAATTTTAGGTATATAATATAACAAGAAAAACCAAAAAATTACTGTAAATTGGCATTGAAAGAGGCATTAATATGATAAGTGCAAAAATTACAAGAAGGCAATTGCAATTTCTTGAGGCAGTTGTAAAACTATACAAAGAGACTGGTCTTCCTGTTTCTTACAAGGATATTGCTTCAAAATTGGGTGTAAGTAGATGGACTTCATATGATATTTTACAAGAACTCTATAAGAAGGGCTTTCTTTCCATAAAGTATAGACCCGTAGGTGGACCTGGAAGATCTGAAATTCTCTACGAGCCAACAAGTGGTGCAATAGAAAGAGTTGATAGTGCAAATCTCTTTTCCCCTATCTCTACAATGGGAAAATGGTTTATTGAAACGCAGAAAAAAATTGAAAAATTAAGCGTAGATTCAGCAATAAATTTTGTTTACGAACATATAAGAAGTGAGCAAAACTCACTTATTGTATTACTTTATACACTTGCCTTAACAGTAATTCTTACAAAAGTTTTTAACGTAGAACTTAAAGAAATGGTGAATGTAAAGGCAATTCTCAATTCAAATACCTATGCACCTGCTGTGCTTATGTTCCTTGTTGAATCAATCTATGGACTTTTTGAAAAAAATATAGATTCCGAGAAGATAAAGCTTGATCAAGGCGAGTTTAAAAAGTTAGAAGAAATCGTAAAAAAATTCAGGGATAGTACATCTCAAGTCTCACCTTCCTTTCAGGATAGAATTTTAAAGCTTGTAAGTGCTTTATTATAAAGGAGGTGAAAAATATGTCTGTTGGGCAAGCGCTCAAAAGAGTTGCCCTTACTAAGACGGTTGAATGGGCTATTGGTTATCTTGAAAAGGACCCCGAAAGAAATGTCAAAAAAGTCGTTGAGATTCTTTACAATGCATCAAATACATTTAACCTCCCACAAGTTTTCAAAGATCAACTAAAAGGAGTTAAAACCCTCGTTGATAATAATAGACCTGGTGCACAGCTTTTGATTAACCTGTTAAAGGATACAAATCCTGAAGTTGCAAAAAAGCTTGCAGTTAACTTTATTGTAAATGCTGCTTGGTGGGGTGTACCAATCCAAAGAGAAACAACAAAGAAAGAGGGTTTCAATGTCCCTTGGTTTATGCTCGTTGACCCAACAGAAAGGTGTAATTATAACTGCATTG
>PNIL01000056.1 GCA_002877955.1 Caldisericum exile
TTTTTTAGAATAAAATTCCATTTTTACTATTCCATCGATAATAATATTTTTAGAAATGCCATTAAATATTCGAAGTGCAAATTTTTGGAATTCTAAAAGCAGGCTCAGCTGTTATGAAAATTTTTCCACAATACATTATAAATTTTTTGTGCTAAAATTATACTGTGGAACATTTAGAAAATTGGCTGTTGTTACTTAGAACATATACGGAGGTACATTTTCGTCATCTTGAGGTCCCTCTGTATGTTTTTAATAATGAAGTTTCTTATCCTCCACTTGTGAGGTATTATATCTTTTTTTATATAATTAATGCTATTAATTTGCTTTCGACGATAACATTTGTGGGACTAATTTTGCTTGTAATTATTGGACTTCTTAAAAAGCGCCCCGTTCCAATTGAAAAATACACCCCAGAAAAGATTGTATCAATAGTTACTGCACATAACGAAGAAGAATCAATTGGTGTTGTTCTTGATTCTTTATTTGATGCTAACTTTGATGAGGTTTATCTTGTTGCGGATGCATGCACTGATAGAACCGTTGAAATCGCAAGAGAAAAGGGTGTAAATGTAATTGAGTTAGATAAACACTCTAAATCAAAGGCATTAAATGAAGCAATACCAATTATAGTTGATAAAGTTGGAGAAAAATCCTTTTATATGTTTTTCGATGCGGGAAATTATGTACCAAAGGATTTTCTTTTTAGGGCGATACCTTTTATAAAAAGCTATCCAATTATTCAATTCAGAACACGTAATGCTAATTTTAAAACCTGGGTTTCAAGAATGTTTGTCATTATGTCTGCCTTCTTCTTTAAAATCCAAGAAGCACTTAATAATATTGGCCTTTCAGCAATTTTAAGTGGTTTTGGATGGGGTGCATATGGGTTTGTGTTGAAGGAATATCCGTACAGTTGCAAAAGTATAACTGATGATTTCGAATACAGTCTAAAGGTAAGATATAACATTGCTTATGTAAGTTCTGTAAGTGTTTATGATGAAAAACCAGAGGACTTTATAACCTCTTTTAAACAAAGATTGCGTTGGATTCGCGGCTACTTTTATGAGATGTTTTTCGACATCAGAAGTTTCAAGTATAAACCTTATTTTTTATTTCTTCCTCTCTCTTTTCTTCTTTGGGTTATAAGTATCGTTGTACTTTTAGCAAACTTCCATATTATTACAGTTGTTTCATCATTTGTAATTAATTCGATTTTGTTTTTCTTTACGCTCGATAACAATGATCTCAATATGGTTAAGTTTTATGATGTGTTGGTCTTCTTTTTCTTTAACCTTACAAATCTCTTAGTAATTTTTATTGCTTTGTTCACCTGCCGAAACACAAAGTGGTTCAGGACTCCTCACAAAGGAATTATTGCAACAAAAGTATAGTTTGATTATGAATTTTGTGGTATAATATTTTGACCTCGGGGGAGCCCTTGTGGCTGAGAGGGGTGCTTTGAGGCATCCGACCCCTGGAACCTGATCCGGGTAATGCCGGCGTAGGGAGATGGTGCAAGGCAAGAGCCTACACCCTCCCAAAATGCGGGAGGTTTTTAAATTTGAAGAGTTTAAAGGTTGTTGAGATTGTACTTACGGTAGGGCTTTTCACATTTACCCTATCAAAATCTACAATTGTTTCTGTTGTTTCATTTTTTGCACTTGTAATTCTTTTGGTGAGATTGGTTAGGAATTCACAAATTCTAAAAGGTGTCTCTTTTATCCTATTTTTGTATCTTTGGCAGATTATTTCATCTCATAAACTTGTTCCCTCGTATATACTTCCCACACCTTCTAAAATTTTAGGAATCATAATTACTCAATCTAATGTCATTTTACCAAATCTTTTTGCAACTCTTGAAGTGACATTTATTGGATTTTTCCTTTCAATTCTTTTTGGCATTATTCTTGCACTCCTTATGCACATTACAAGACCCATAGAAGACCTTATTTATCCTATTGCGGTTATAACTCAATCAACTCCTACGATTGCAATTGCTCCCCTTATAATCCTTTGGCTTGGTTTTGGAATGCTTCCAAAGATTGTTGTTGTGATTTGGGCAACATTTTTCCCGATAACTGTTAACACACTTCTTGGGCTCCGCACCGTCGATACCGATATGATCGATGTATTAAAGGCAATTTCTGCGAAAAAACGCGACATTTTTAAATACGTTATCTTCCCGCATACGCTTTCATACATTATAACTGGCATTGAAATTTCGTCTCCTTATGCCATCTTAGGGACGCTTACTGCAGAATGGATGGGAACAACAGTTGGCATGGGGCTATACATAAGAAGGTCTTTTTCCTCTTTTAGACTGGATCAGGTTTTTGCAGGGACAATTATTATAATTCTTTTCAGTCTCCTTATGTGGGGCTCTGCAACAATCCTGAGGCAAAGATTTACACGCTACTTAGGAGGTGAAAAATGAGGAAAGTAATTTTGGCTTTGTTGAGTTTTTTACTTATCTTTTCTTCTTTTGGCTGTTCCCCGAAGGAGACGAAGCTTACGAATCTTACAAAAGTTACGCTTATGCTCGATTGGACTCCGAATACAAATCACACAGGAATATATGTTGCGCTTGATAAGGGTTATTTTAAGGAAAGAAATCTTGATGTTACAGTTGTTCAACCATCTGAAGTATGGCCAGAGCAAGCTGTTTCAGGTGGAAAGGCAGACTTTGGAATTTCTTTTCAGGAATCACTTACCCAGTATGTTGTAAATGAAGGCGCACCACTTGTTGCTATATCTGCCATCCTTCAACATGATACGTCAGGCCTCATATGGCTTAAAGACTCGGGTATCACCTCTCCAAAAGATTTTGCAAACAAAACGTATGGCGGGTGGGGAAGCGCTTGGGAGAACGCAATAGTTGATTATGTTGCTAAGGAAAATGGAGTAGATCCTTCCACAATTAAGAAAGTTGAACTTGGTGTATTTGACCAAATTACAGGACTTCAAAAGAAGGTTTACGACTTTACATGGGTTTACTACGGATGGGAAGGAATCGATGCGGAATTGAGAGGTTTAAAGTTTGACTTCTACAGTTTAAGAGACCACATTAAAAATTTTGACCACTATACTCCTATATTTATCACAAGCAAAAGCATGATTGAAAATCACCCTGAAATAGTAAAGGCATTTGTTGAGGCAATATCTCAAGGCTATACTTATGCAGCAAAAAATCCAGATGAGGCTGCTAAAATTCTTTTGAAATACGCACCCGAGCTTGATAAGAACCTTGTTATGAAATCACAAGAATGGATTTCGCCGTATTACCTTGATGAATCTGGTTGTTTTGGTGTGATGAAAGAATCTATTTTTAGGAATTTTACCGATCTTATGTATAATCTTGGAATTATAAAAAGCAAGGTTAATGATGTTAATACACTTTTTACAAATGAGTTTCTTCCATGCAAGAAGTAATAGTTAATGGTGTTAAGGTTTATTATGAAGGTTTCCTTGCGGTAAACAATGTGAGTTTTACATTGCCTAAAGGAAGTTATCTTTCAATTATTGGTCCTTCAGGGTGTGGAAAAACCTCTCTTCTTAAGGCAATCGCTGGACTTTTACCTTACGAAGGTTATATCTTACGCCCTGAGGGGCCTTTAGGCTATATGCCACAAAAGGGTGTGCTCCTTCCGTGGTATACGCTTTTAAAAAATCTTGAAATTCCTCTTCTTATAAGAGGTATAAACGAAATTGAAGCAAGAAAAAGAGTTCTTGATTTACTCCCAAAATTTGGGCTTAAAGGTTTTGAAAACCATTTTCCTAATGCTCTTTCAGGTGGCATGTATCAAAGGGCAGCACTTCTTAGAACGCTTTTAACAGATTCTGAATTATTACTCTTGGATGAACCTTTTGGTGCAGTAGATGCCTTAAACAGACGAAAACTTTGGCTTTATCTTGAAAATATGAGACAAAAGTTTAACTTTTCAACAATAATGGTAACTCATGATGTTGAAGAGGCAGTATTTCTCTCTGATATCATTGTTATTATCCACAAATATCCAGGTGAGTTAAAAGAGATTGTTCAGATTGATTTACCACATCCTCGAACACTTCAAACAATCTCAACTGATGAGTTTTCTTCGAAAGTTGAGTATGTTCTTGAAAAAATAATCGAAGAAAATAATTAAATATTTACATTCACTTTTTTTCTAAAAAATTTATAATATTTGTTAGGAGAAAATATTTTGGAGGAGGCAAATGAAAAAGTTACTTCTATTTGTAATTTTATTTTCCCTATTTATCCCTAATGTTGTCTTTGGGAAAACTCTTTATTGGAAAACTCTCCTTACAAAGGATAAACTTGTTTCGCATCAAGACTATTTTACTCCTATAAAAGGAATTGTAGTTGATCCTAATAATCCTAATATTATCTATCTTGCATCATGGGGAAATGGAGTACTAAAGAGTGAAGATGGTGGTGCGCATTTTTACCCAATTAACGATGGTCTTAGCGAACTCTATACCTATACTGTTAAAGTTGATCCTAATAATTCAAATATCCTATATGTAGGCACTGCAACAGGTGTATTCGTCTCATACAATAGCGGAGCAACTTTTAGCCTCCTTCAAGATTTGAGATTGGATATTACAAGCATTGAATTTGGAACGGGAGTTCTTTATGCAGGTGTTTTTAACAACGGAGTAAACGCAGGACTTTATAAATTTGTAGATAATAAGTGGGTCGAGGTGGGACTTTCAGATTTAGATATTATTTCAATTGCAAGATTAGATGCTTCTACTCTTCTTTTGGGGACTTCTGACGGGCTTTATTCTTTCGATGAAAAGACCTCAACTTTTAAATTTCTTGGATTTCAAGGGTCTGCGATTAATAGCGTTGCCGTATCAAGCAAAAAGATTGTTTTAGGGACAAGTAATGGAGTTTATGAGAGCGATAGTGCTCCACTTTATTTTGTCCCAATAAAACATGTAAAACTTTCGGAAGGAAATTTTCTTTCGGTAGCCATTTACAAGGATAATCCTTATAAGTTTATTGCAGGACAAGATAACGGGTTTCTTTACAGATTTGATTTAAATACAGGTGCTTTCGAAATGTTAATAGTTAATGCAAAGCGCATCTATTCTTTGTTTATTACTAAAGATGATAAAATATTTGTTGGTACAGAAAATGCATTTTTGTGGTCAGACAACAATGGACAGTCCTTCAAGGGGTTTAGTGTTAAGGTGTCAGGAGGAGAACTTCAGGTTGATCCGTTGAATAAAAACATCATTTATGTGGGCTCTGATAAAGGTTTATTTAAAAGCGTTGATGGAGGCGTAAGATTTATTAATCTCGGATTACGAAACAATGTGGTTTTTTCTATTGCAATAAATCCCAATGATGATAAAGAGTTATTTGTAGGTACATCTCTTGGTTTGTTCCGTTCAAATGACTTTGGCGAAAACTTTACAGAAATAAAACAATTTTCAGGATACTCCGTTACATTTGTTGCTATTTCACCTTCAAATCAAAGGACTTTTGCAGGATCTGAATTGGGATTGTTTGTGTCATCTGATCACGGTGAAACATGGGAAAAGAGTTTGTCGATCAAAGACGGAGATTTTATAACATATATAGCAATAGATCCTACAAATTCGAATACTATTTATGCTGTAACTTTCATTGATGGTCTTTATAAAACAACTGATGGAGGAAAAACCTGGCAGTACCTTGGGTATAGTGACCTTAGTATTACTTCAATTTCTATTTGTAAGCGTAATCCAAATTTAGTCTATATGTCAACTATTGGAAGTGTCTATGTAAGCGTTGATGGAGGAAAAAGTTTTATTAAGACCTTTAATATCTCAGCAGGGTTATATGGAAGTTATGTGTTTAAGCAGGTTGTTGTTGATGAGGAGAATCCAAATATTGCATTTGCTGTTGGAGATCTTGTTATATATGGGCAAGACAGGGTCACTAAATTACTAAAAAAAATTTATGATGAACCATTTTTGTATATGACAAAAGATATGGGCAAAAACTGGGAAAAGCTTGACCTCCCTAATACAATAGAGTATAATAATGCAATCTATTTCGATAAAGAAACTAATAGTGCCCTCCTTTTAACGGGCATTGGTATCCTTCATTATGATTTCAATAGTATGCGATATTACTACTTTACTCAGGGGTTTCCAGACGAGTATATAAGGGTTGTAAGATTCTTTAATGATTCCATTTTTGTGGGAACAGATTTAGGAAATATTGGTAAAAGTTCAGATGGTGGTGAAACCTTTAAATTCCATGCAAAATTTGATAATCCCATCCTTTCGCTATTCCAAAGTCCAACAAACCCAGACACTATTTATGCAGGGACTTCAATGGGCTTGCTTGTGTCAACCGATTTTGGCTCTTTATGGAGAAAAGCTACTGACCTTTCAGATGCGATATACAAAATAACAGGTTATTCTTCTAACGGACACGATATCATATTTTTGGGAACAGATACAGGTATCTTCGAAATAGATGGTTCCTTTGATTCCATTAGAAAAATTTACGATGGTATTTGCACGGCTCTTTATTATGATAATGGCAAACTTTATGCAGGAACTGATAATGGACTTATTGTAACGAATGATTTTAAAAACTTCGAAATTGTTAAAGACATACAAGAAAGAATTAATGTAATCACAACTTTTGATAACTCAGTTTTAGCAGGAACAATGAACGGGCTTTATGTTATTAGTGGAGATGGTGTTAAGGTGGTTCTTGAAAATACTGCTATATTTGATATATTGTCTCAGAATAATCTCATTTATCTTGCAACCGATAGCGGTGTGCTTATTTTGAATAAAGACTTATCTTATACTCCGATAAATAATGGGCTTACAAATTATTATGCAACATCTATTACCTCAAATAAAAATGGTGATATATTCTTAGGGACAGATGGTGGCGGTTTATTTAAGCTTGAAACTATTGCGATTTTGAAAGTATTGGAAACATCGGGTGGAAAAATTGAACCTTCAGGGGAATTTACAATGTTTAGTTCTTACGAAAAGGAATTTTTAATAACCCCCAATTTAGGATTCCGTCTCAAAGATGTGTTACTGAACGGGAATTCATATTTGAATAATGTAAAAGATCTTGGAAATGGTACATATGCACTTAAAATTTCAGGTATTCATGATGATTCAACTCTTCAAGCACTCTTTG
>PNIL01000030.1 GCA_002877955.1 Caldisericum exile
TAAACTATGACATTATCTCTTGCTGAAATACTACAAGCAATAATTGCAGGCTTTGTTTCATTTGTTTCACCATGCGTGCTTCCTCTAATACCTGCGTATATATCTTACATAACTGGAGAGACTTTAATTGAACTAAAAGGAGGAACAACAAATACAAAGAAACTTTTATTCAATTCAATTGCTTTTGTATTGGGTTTCTCCTTTGTCTTTATTTTACTTGGTGCAACTGCAACATTTGTAGGAAAATTCCTATCAAGAAATAAGAGACTATTTGAAATTATTGCAGGAATAATTGTAATCATTTTTGGGCTTCATACTTCACAAATTGTTAGGTTTAATTTTCTTAGCTATGAAAAAAAGATGAACATAAAGGCCTCAACTCCATCGTTACTTAAGGCATTTCTAATGGGATTTGCCTTCAGCTTCGGATGGACTCCATGCGTTGGACCAATTCTAGGAACGATTCTTATTATGGCTGGAACACATTCGCAAGTAATTCAAGGCATAATTCTCCTCACATTCTACTCTTTGGGATTAGGAATTCCGTTTGTTCTAACTGCTCTTGCAATCAATAAATTCTTTGAAGCGTTTAAGTCAATTAAGAAGTACTTCGGACAAATTGAGATGTTTGCAGGATTACTTATTATTGGAATCGGACTTGCACTAATATTTGGACTTGGCCTTCATTCTGACTACATAACCGCAGTCATTATTGTTTCAATTGGTTTTGCAATCATGTCAATCAAAAAGATAAGTTTAAGTGATGTAATTGGAATAATTATTATTTTAGTTGCAACTTATGTTGCACTTCAAGTAAAGTTTATAGATGGAGGCAATTTAAATTTGCATTTAATTCCTTTTGCCGTATTATTACTTTTCAGTATAATTTCAATGTATAAGGTAGGTAGGCAAAATGAGTGAATTAAGAAAGCACAAAATTGAATCGGCTATTTTAAGAGAGGTTTCTACTTACATGCACTCTCTTGATGACCCATTACTTAAAAGCGTTACAATAACACATGTAGAAATGTCTGAGGATTTAAGATACGCTAAAGTTTTCTACACTATCATTGGACATGAAAACGAAGAGGAGGAAATAAAACAAAAACTTATTAAAGCAACAAGAAGAATCCAAAGGGACGTTGCACACAGACTCAAAAACATGAAATTTGTACCACTCCTAAATTTCCATTTTGACTTATCAATACAGAAGGGAAATAAAGTTCTTGAAATTTTAGACGAAGTAGAAAAGGAATTGAAAGAAAAAGGAGAAGATGTTGGAGGAACTTAAAGAAATAGGAGACATAATTTCGAAGAGTAAATCTTTCTTCCTTACGACTCATATAAATGCAGATGGCGATGGTATTGGTTCAATTCTTGGATTAGGAATGTCTCTTGAAAAATTGGGCAAGAAAGTTTTCTACTTTGTGCCAGGAGAAATACCAAACCATTTTGCCTTCTTAAAGAATTTTGAAAAGATCAACGAAAAAATTGATGAAAGAATACAAACAGATGTTTTCCTTTTACTTGATGCGCCTAATATTGACAGGGTTGAAGGAATTACTTTCAATTTAAGTAATTTCAAGAAAATAATAAGGATTGACCACCATATAAGCAATGAAAATTTCTCTCATGTTAAATATGTGAAAGTCGGTTATCCATCTACTTCTTGCCTTGTTTTTGAATTAATAAAAGAAGAAAATCTTCCAATAGATAGAGACATAGCAGAGGCTCTTTATACGGGTCTTCTTACAGATACAGGATCTTTTCGCTTTAATAATACAACAGAAGCTGCCTTTAATATAGCAAGAGAACTTGTTATAATGGGAGCAAGACCGTATTACATTTCAAGGATGGTATATGAGATGGAAACTTTGCCTCATCTAAAACTTCTTGGTCTTGCACTTCTACGCCTTGAAATTATCGATAAAATTGGTTTTTCATACATTACACAAGAAGATTTCAAAAATTACAACGCAACAGAAAGCGACACTGAGGGTATTGTAGATTACCTTAGAAAGCAAAAAGACATCGAAATTATCCTTTTTATAAGAGAACTCCAAGATGGTGGGTTTAAAGGAAGCTTGAGAAGCAAAAATAACATTGATGTTAGAAAAATTGCCGAAATATTTGGCGGGGGAGGACACAAAGAAGCGGCAGGTTTTAAAACAAATTTGAAAATGCATCAAATTCTTGAAATCATCCAAAAGGCAGTAAAAGATGAAGAAAAAAATTACACTTGATATTTTAATATTTTTATTCATAGTCTTGTTTATTTACCTTGTTTCTTTCAAAAATAATATCACTGTTAAATCTGGTAATTTTATTGCTGTAGTGTATCTTGAAGGAACTATTGGCGAAGTTGGCCAAAATTCATTTAATTCGAGTGATGTTAAAAAAATATTTGGCGAACTCCGCAAAAATAAACCAAAGGGAATTATTCTAAGAATTTCAAGTCCTGGTGGCACTGTATATGAAACTGACCAAATTTATAATCTAATAAAGCAATTTAAAATAAAGAATAATATCAAAATTTATGTTTCAATGGGAGAGGTGTGCGCTTCGGGTGGATACTACATAGCCATGTCTTCGGATAAAATATTTGCAGAACCTTTAACAGAGACAGGAAGTATTGGAGTAATAATGAACCTTCTAAATTACGAAGAACTTTTAAAGAAAGTTGGAATCAACATTATTACTATCAAGAGTGGAAAATTCAAAGATATTGGATCGCCTTATAGAGAACTAACTTATGATGAGAAAAAGATGTTTGAAGAAATAGTAAATGAGATGTATGAAAAGTTTTTGAATGTTGTAAAAGAAAACAGAGTCAACCTAGACGAAGTTAATCTGAGAAACCTGGCACAAGGACAAATATATCTTGGAAGTAAAGCTTATAAACTTGGACTTGTCGACAAAATTGGAACTTTGGATGATACAATCAGTGAACTTAAAAAAGATTTAAATCTAGAGACAATTGATGTAAAAGAATACAGAATCCAAAAATCATTTTTACAAAGTTTGTTTGGTGAAACTTTAGACTTCTTACAACACATGAAAGACCCCTCTCAAATAATTTTTGAATATAAGATAAACTAATCAATAGGAGAAAAGAATGCTTATTGAAAGAATAATAAAAGTCATAAAATCACCGCAGAAAGCATTTGAGGAAGAAATAGAGACAATTACTTTTTTACTCTTTTTATTATTAAACGGTACTATTTTATATTTGTATTCGGTTGTTCTTGTAAAATTTGGATTAAGCTCTATTCAAAATGTCTTGCCTGAACTAACAAATGAATTAATAAAAACACTTCAAGCTACAGTCACCTCTTACAAATTTTTGTATTTAACACTTTGCCTTCCTTTTGTATCAACGCTTTTCTCTGCCTCAATTTACGAATTGCTATCTCAAATTATTTTTGGAAAAACCAACGGCATAAAACTTATGAAAAACCTTGCCTTTGCATCAACACCAATAATGCTTTCAAGGTTTATATATGTCATATTTTCATTTTTAAATATAGGATATTCACAAACTTTAAATATCTTTTTTATTATTTGGGAAATAATACTTTTTATTTTGGCTATAAGTAAAACCTATGAAATTGAAATATCAAAAGCAAACCTTCTATTCTTTGCTCCTTATATAATCATACTCCTATTAATAATTCCTGCTATAATATAACTTATGAAAGAAAATTATCTTAATGAACTAAATCCTGCCCAACTTGAGGCAGTAACATATATCGAAGGACCACTCCTTGTATATGCTGGTGCTGGTTCTGGCAAAACAAAGGTAATCACATACAAGATTGCATATCTTATTGATTCAATTTATATAAGACCTTCACAAATTCTTGCAGTAACGTTTACAAATAAAGCAGCCAAGGAAATGAAAGAAAGAACTGAGCATATCATAGGAGAGGAAATAAAAGATCTCTTTATAGGAACATTTCACTCAATCTGTGCCAAAATTTTGAGAAAAGAAGCCAAATTTTTAGGATACAAAGAAAATTTCACAATCCTCGATGAAGACGACTCTGTAAATCTTATAAAAGATATTATGAAAGATCTAAACTTTGATCCAAAATATATCAATCCAAACGAAATAAAAGATTATATTTCTAAAGCAAAAATGAACCTCATTGATGCAAGCAAATTCTCTTCACGCGACTACTTTGAAGAAGTTGTTTCAAAAGTTTACAAAAAATATGAAAAAACTCTTAGAGTTAATAATGCATTGGATTTTGATGACCTTATAATGCTTACAATCAAACTTTTTCAAGAAAATGAACAGATTTTACATTACTACCAAGCAAAATTTAGACACATACTTGTAGATGAATATCAGGATGTAAACAGAATGCAATACGAATTTATAAAGATATTAACAGAAAAAACAAGGCGATTTACTCTTGTTGGTGACGATGATCAAAGCATATACTCATTTAGGGGGGCAAGTTCGGAATTTATCGATAAAATCTACGAGGATTTCCCAGACTTAAAGGTCGTCAAACTTGAAAAAAATTACAGATCTCCACAAGAAATTCTCAATATCGCAAATAAACTCATTAAACACAACAAAAGAAGGACCGAGAAAGAGCTTTTTTCAGATATCAGTCTTGAAAATGCAATTAGCTTTTACGAAGCACTTGACGAGCTGGATGAAGCTAGATTTGTAGTGAATAAAATAAAAACTTTAAAAGAAGAAAAAGACTACAGAAACAAAGATTTTGCAGTTCTTTATAGGACAAATTTCCAGTCAAGAGCCTTCGAAGAATACCTTATCCAAGAGGGAATTCCATATCAGGTAATAGGAGGCCAAAAATTCTACGGAAGAGCAGAAATTAAAGACATTATTGCATATCTTACAATTGTAAACAACCCAAATGATAATATTAGTTTCAAAAGAATAGTTAACATTCCGCCAAGAAAAATTGGAGAAAAAACCATCGAAGAATTAGAAAAAATTTCAGGTGAGAATGAAAAGTCTCTTTTCGAGAGCATTGAAGATTATCTTAAGATAAAAGAATCAAAACCTTTAAAAGAATTCTACGAGCTAATAAAAGAATTACAAGAATTATCTTTAACGTTGCCTCTACCGCGTTTTGTTGAGGAAGTAGTTTCAAAAACAAAATATATAAAATACCTTCAAGAAAAATTTAAGGAAGAAAGCGATGAAAGGATCGGAAACGTAAAAGAATTTGAAAATATGGTAATTAATTTTACAAGAGAAACAGAAGATGCAAATCTTTCTACACTTCTCACACAAATTTCCCTTATAACAAGCATAGATGAATCAAAAGAAGATGATCGAGTTTCCTTAATGACGCTTCACGCAGCAAAAGGACTTGAATTCCCTGTAGTATTTCTTGTTGGTCTTGAAGAAGGTTTATTGCCTCATTTTAGATCTCTCGAAACAACAAAAGATATTGAAGAAGAGAGAAGATTGTGTTATGTTGGTATAACAAGAGCAAAGGAACAACTTTTCTTAATTTATGCATTAAGAAGGTCGAAATTCGGGAGTCTTAATCCAACAAAAACTTCGAGATTTTTGCAAGAAATGGAAATTTTCGAGTACAATAAAGAGAAAGAAGAACAGCACACATTCGCAATTAGAAAAGGCGATATGGTGCTTCATAGAGTTTGGGGCTTAGGTAAAGTTTTAGATGTAGCTTTTGAGGGAGACATTCCTTATGCAACTATTCAATTTTTAAAAATTGGAGTTAAAAACTTAGACCTACGCTATGCACCCCTTGAGAAGGTAAGATGAGCTTCAATTGTTTTGTATGTGGCAAAGAAAACCCTAAGGGTTTAAAATTGGATATAAAGTTAAAAGATGGATTTACATATGCAGAATTCTCATTGGACAAGGATTATGAAGGATATCCAGGTATTATACACGGCGGTATCATAGCTGCAATTCTTGACGATATGATGGCGAATGTAAAATTTCTTGAAGGCTATATCCTCTACACTGTGGAACTTAATGTAAAATACCTTAAACACTGCCTCATAAACGAGAAACTATTTGCTTATGGATATCCAAAAGAGACAAAACATAATATCTTTCAAGCATACGGTGAAATTAAAGATAAAAATGGTGAAATAAAAGCAACAGGATTAGGAAAATACTTCATCAAGGAGGCGTATAAATAATGAGAATGATTATAGTTATAATTTCGATTTGGTTTGTTACAGGGATTCTTACAAACATCCTCTTAAGAAAAGAGAAATTGCCTCCACTATACAGAGTCTTGCTCTTTCTTGAAGGATTAATTGGCTTATTGTTTTACCTAATGTTTAAAGGGGCAGGTGATTAAAATGGAAGAACTAAATAAAAACAAGAAAAAGAAAAAATCCATATTTAAAGCAATTATAGTTACACTTCTTGTTTTTGTATTGATTGTTGGGATAATTGGTGGAAGTATTTTTGCATTTTATATAAATAAAGCGAAAAAAGACCTTCCTAATATTGATATATATTCTTTCTCTCCAGACCAAGCATCTCAAATATTCGACTACAAAGGAAATTTAATAACAAATGTTTATGCAACGGAAAATAGAATATATGTGAAGCTTAGTGAAATTTCGCCTATAGCTATAAAAGCTGTACTTGCACAAGAAGACAAGCGCTTTTATGAGCACGGAGCACTTGATTACAAAGGCATTCTAAGAGCAATTTATGTTGCATTAATAAGTGGCGGAAGAACAATTGAAGGTGCAAGCACAATTACTCAACAACTTGCAAGAACTATGTTTTTAACGCAAGAAAGAACCATAGACAGAAAAGTTAAAGAAGCTTTACTTGCAATAGAACTCGAAAAAAGATTTACAAAGGACCAAATCCTGGAAATGTACCTTAATCAAGTTTATTTTGGTTCGGGTGCATATGGCATTGAACAGGCTGCCTTAACTTACTTTGGTAAACACGCAAAAGATCTTGATCTTGCAGAAGCAGCAATGCTTGCAGGAATTATACAGGCACCTTCCGAATACAACCCTTACGCTAATTTTGACTATGCAAAAGCAGCACAAAAAGAAGTCCTCGACAAAATGCTCTTTTACGGAATAATAACCCAAGAAGAATATAATCAAGCAATTAATGAACAGATTAAACTAACAAATAAAGTTATTGAAAAAGATAATATGGGTTATGTGATTGACTATGTTAAAGATTTTGTTGCATCAAAATTTGGTTCAACCATGTTGTATGCAGGCGGGTTAAAGATTTACACAACCATAATCCCAGAACTACAAAAGGCAGCAACACAAGCAATAGATGAAGTTTTAACTAATGCAGAAAAAGGCAATATATTTCCAAAAGGAAAAAAAGACTCAAAAGGAGTGATACAACCTCAAGCAGCACTTACTGCAGTTGATGCTAATACAGGTGCAATACTTGCAATGGTTGGAGGAAGAGATTACGAAAATACCAAATTTAATAGAACTGTTGCATTAAAACAACCAGGATCTTCCTTTAAGATATTTGACTATACTTCTGCAATCCTCTATGGCTCTATCACACCATCCTCCATAATTCTTTCAGAAAACTATTCCATTGATAACTGGACACCTCATGAATGGGAAGGAAGATACTTTGGGTATTTAAGTGTAAGAGATGCTCTAAATGAGTCCTCAAACGTTGCTGCAGTAAAAACTGCGCTTAGTGTTGGTCTTGATAGAGTAATACTCACAGCAAGAAAATTTGGGATAACAACACCACTAAATTCTTATCCTTCAATTGCAATTGGAAGTTTTGAGGTAAAACAACTCGAGATGGCAAATGCATATGCAACTTTGGGAAATGGAGGAATTTACCATGAGCCTTATATTGTAACAAAGATACTTTCAGCAGACGGAAGAGTTCTTTACGAACACCAGGATCAATCCTACAGAGCAATTCCAGAAGATGTTGCATACATTATGAACAACATTTTTAGTTATGTAATGGCTCATAAATCAAATGCAAAAATAAACGGTCTTCCATCGGCAGGTAAAACGGGGAGTACTGACAATTGGAGAGACGCGTGGTTTGACGGATATACACCTAATATTTCTGTAAGTGTATGGGTAGGACCTGATTCAGATGAAGTTACATTCCCCGATGTAATGAATGCAGGTGCAAGGTTTCCTGCCATGATCTGGAAGAAATTTATGCTTACTGCAATGAAATATTTTCCTAAAAACAATTTTCCTCAACCTCAAAATCTTACATTTAAAAATGCATACAACGATACGGGTTATTTAACAGACAAACCAGCTGATGGAACCACAATAATAAAATACGCATACCACAATGGATTTTTACCACCAACAGATATACGTGACCTTGGATTTGTTGTTGTAAGGGTTGTTAAAGATTCGGGACTTCTTGCACCCCCCACATGTCCTTTGGATCTTACAGAAGAAAGAGCGTTTGTAAAAGGAACTGAACCAACGCAATATGACCCAAGATATGAATTTATTACACAGAATTTGCTTGTTTTAACAGATAAAGATACATATAAGGTTGGCGATCCCGTCAATATTTCAGTTAATGCATCTCAATTTGACTTAAATAACAAAACATTAACTCTTATTGTTGATAATTTACCTATTGCAAATCTTACAAATGATCAAAGCGGAACTTATAACTACTCCATTCTTGCGCTTAGAACAGGTGATATGAAAATTGAAGCATACTTAAAGGATTCAAATGGAAATGTTATTGCATATGGAGAAAAAACAATTACAATAAATCCATAGGAGGCTAAAATGCTTGATCCGAATTTGATAAGAGAAAAACCAGAGTTTGTAAAAGAAGGAATTAAAAACAAGGGATCCGATCCAAATCTAGTAGATAAATTCCTTGAAATTGATAAAAAAAGAAGAGAACTCATAAAGGAAATCGATAATTTGAGACACACAAGAAAAGAACTCTCAGAAAGTATTGGAAAAAAATTAAAACAGGGAGAAAACGTAGATGATATCCGTGCAGAAGTCCGTAAATTAGGTGACAAGATAGATCAAATAGAAAAAGAACTTGAAGGTGTTGAGAAAACCTATAAAGATATACTCTTAAGCATACCAAATCTCCCGCACCCTTCAGTTCCTGTTGGTAAAGATGAAACAGAAAACTTAGTCTTAAGAAAGGAAGGAAGAATTAGAGAGTTTAGTTTTACCCCTAAACCACACTGGGAAATTGCAGAAGAATTAGGTTTAATAGATTTTAAAAGAGCAGTAAAAATTTCTGGCTCAAGGTTCTATGTATTGACAGGATTAGGCGCAAAATTAGAAAGGGCATTGATATCCTTTATGATTGATTACCACGTAGAACATCATGGATACAAAGAAGTCTTTCCCCCATTTTTAATTAATAGAGATTCAATGATTGGAACTGGGCAGTTACCAAAATTTGCAGAAGATATGTACAAAATTGAAGGAGAAGAATTATATCTTGATCCTACAGCGGAAGTTCCTGTAACTAATTTGCACCGAGATGAAATCTTGAATGAAGAAGATCTACCAATTAAGTATGTTGCATATACTGCCTGTTTTAGAAAAGAGGCAGGCGCTGCTGGAAAAGATACAAGAGGAATTATAAGGGTACATCAATTTAATAAAGTTGAAATGGTTAGATTTACAAAACCTGAAGACTCTTACAAAAATCTATACGAGCTCCTCGATAACGCAGAAGATATTTTAAGAGCCTTAGAACTTCCCTATCAAATCAAGATGATGTGCACAGGAGATCTTGGATTCACAGCTGCGATGAAATTTGATCCAGAAGTTTATATGGGAGCACAAGAAAAATATGTTGAAATATCTTCAGTAAGCAATTTTGAAGATTTTCAGGCAAGAAGAGCAAACATAAGATATAAAACAAAAGATGGAGATTTAAAATTCGTTCATACGCTAAATGGTTCAGGGCTTGCCGTTGGACGTACTATGGCTGCAATCCTTGAAAATTATCAGAATGAAGACGGAAGTATAACTATCCCCAAGGTATTGCAAAAATACATGGGAATTGATAAAATAACAAGGAAATAGAAGTGGAGGGGTGGCCGAGTGGTCGATGGCACCGCACTTGAAATGCGGCAGGCGATGAGCCTCGTAGGTTCGAATCCTATCCCCTCCGCCATCTAATTAATTATGTTTATTGATACGATCGAAGAGATAAAAAAGAAGTCGAAAATTAATGGTCTTATCACACCAATATATAATGGCCTTAATATCTCAAATATAGGAAGTTTTATTCTTGAAAACTATGAAATTCAAAATAACTTTGAAAAACTTTCTGTAATTCAATCTTTGGAAATTCCTAAAAAGAAAAAAGTTGTTCTCTTGCTCATCGATGCACTTGGATTTAATCTTCTTAATTTCGTAAGGAATAAAGTCTTGCTTGAATCCTTTGAAGAAATGATTAATAACGGCCTATACACAGTTATTACTTCAACATTTCCTTCCACAACTGCAACAGCATTGCCTTCTATATACACTTTAAGTACTCCCGGAATACATGGCGCACTGGGATATAGGTTCTATGCAAAAGAATTTGGAAATCTTATTAATCCTCTTTTCCAAAAGCTTTCCGTGAATAAAAATTGCCCAATAAAATTTGATGAAAGTTGGTTCATCCCAATTAAGACAATTTTTGAAATATTAAATGACTATAGGATACAAAATTATTCAATTGTAAGATCTGATTATCTTTCAAGTACCTTTGATAAAGCAGTATATAGAGGGACAAAAGAAATTGGTTACTTGACACTCTCTGACTTATATAATAAGATTTTAGAGTTGCTTACACTCGATACTGTATTTATTAATGCTTATTGGTGGAGTATTGATGCGCTTTCCCACCACTATAGCCCTTTTTCTCAAACGGTGATTTCTGAAATAAAATTCATCGATTACTTCTTAAAGATGCTTCTTGAAAAAATTGATAATGATACACTTCTTATAATTACAGCTGATCACGGACAGATTGATACATCAAAAGGAAAAGTTATCAAACTAAGAGATGAACCAGGTTCCTCAAATATTCTTTTACCAGCTTCAGATGTAAGAGCACCTTATATTTACACAAACGGAAAATTAAAAAAAGAATTTTTCGAAAAGTTTGAAAATATTGTTGCTTTAACCAAAGAAGAAGCATTTAATCTTGGACTTTTTGGAGAAACTATTAACTTTGATGAGCGCGTTGGAGATTATGTAATAATCTTCAAAGATAATTCGTGTATAGAATTCATTTCGGAAGAAAGCGAAGTAAGCCTCTTAGGAAAGCACGGAAATCTTACAGAAGACGAAATGCTTGTTCCACTTATTCTCTATTATAAATAGCAATTATAAACATTGATGTTAAAATCAATATAGAACCAATAATTCCATAGACATTAAGCTTTTCCCCCAAAATAAAGAAGGAAAACAAATATGCAAATACTGGTTCAAGGATAAAAATAAGAGAAGCTTCAGTTGAATCGATATATTTTAATGCAAAAGACTCCGTTTGAATCGCAAAGAAACTTGCAACAACACCCAAAAACAAAGTCGAAATAAAAACGAAAGTGTTTAAATTAAAGGTACTATTTAGAAAGGCAAATGGAATAGACAATATAAACGAAACAACCATCTGAAATGAAGTTACAAGTAAACTTGGCAAATCTTTAACAAGCTTCTCTGTAAGAACAATCTGAAAAGCAAAAGAAATCGCGCATAACAAAGTTAAGATATCGCCAAAATTAATAGAGCCAAGACTTCTTAGATTAATTTGTGATAAATACAAAAGCCCAATGAAAGATAAAATCAAAGCAATAATCTCAAAATTTCTCGGCTTTTCCTTAAGATACATTGCGGAAAATACAGGAGTAAAAACTATATAAAGACCAGTTATAAAAGCGCTCTTTGTAGGCGTTGTGTATTTTAGTCCAGCAGTTTGAAAAGTATATGCAATAAAAAGAGAAACCCCTAACGCAAAAAGAAATAAAAATATCTTGGGATTTTTTAGTAATTTTCTATACTTGATTACCACAAAAACACTTAAGATGCTTGCAAAACCGAAACGAAGGAAGAGCAGTTGAAAATCAGTTATAAATCTAAGTATCGATTTAACAAGCGTAAAAGTTGAACCCCAAATAAGCGTTGAAAATATAAGTAAAACTATTGAGAATATTTTTCTACTTTTCATAATGAAAGATTATAATTCAGGAGAGCAATTTTTTCAAGGTAAGGGCATTTTTTACTGCATAGCAATAAAAATCGTTATTGAAATACACAAAAGCACTTAAACCCTTTTTGTTTAGGGATCTTATATGGTTTGCCCACTCTTTAAGTTCCTCACTCGAATAGGAAGAGGCATACAGTTCCTTTGGACCATGAAGCCTTATGTATGCAAAATTTGCTGTATCAATTTTGCACAACGGATAATTATCTCCATGAGTAACAACAAAAGCAATATTGTTATTTCTAAGTATTTGAAAAACATTATCATCAAGCCATGTTTTGTGGCGAAATTCTATTGCAAATTTTACGTTCTTTGGAAGTATTTCTATAAATGAATACAAGAGTTCGTCATTTCTTTTAAGAGAAGGTGGAAGTTGAACAAGCACAACACCTAAATTTTTCTCCAATTCAAGGACACTTTCAAAAAACATTTGAAGTAAATCCTTAACATCTTTGAGTCTTTTTACATGTGTGATTGTCCTATTGAGTTTTACACTTACAAGAAAGTCTTCTTTAAGTTTTCTTTTAAGACTTTTCATTGTATTTTTCCGAGGCATATGATAGAAAGTTGAGTTAAGTTCAACTGTATTGAAAAAGCGCTCATAGTATTCAAAAAAATCCTTTGAATTCATTCCCTCAGGATAAAATTCACCTATCCAACCTTGATAATAATAACCTGAAGTACCTATAAAATTTTCCATAAAAGCCTCCAATGAATATTTTACACCTTTAAAAAGAAAAATTATAAAAATTCTATAAGAAGCTCCCAACTAAAGCAATTTATTATAAATCTAATAAAAGTATTTTCTCTTTGATTAGTTAAAACCCATAATTAAAGCATTTTTAGTAAAAGGAATTGCACTAAAATTTTTGTAAATTTGGGGCTTTAATATGACAATTCCAAAAAGATCAAAAAAGATGACAATATTCTTGAAATGAAAAATTTTTTTATTATAATTTAAGAAAGAGAATAAAAGGAGGTGATAACAGAACAAACTTTTATAAAAACTTTTAAAATTGTTATCGAAAACAAAAAAACACATTAAAGGAGGTGTAAAATGTCCTCAGGGTTAATTCAGACAGTTTTATTAATTTTGGTAATTGCATTTATTGTTTACATGACAGCAAAGCTAAGGGTAAATGCATTTTTAGTACTTTTACTTGCAGCACTTATCTATGGAATTCTCTCTTTTGTTTTCACAGGAACACCACCGCTTCTTGATGTAAAAAAAGACAATCAAACAATCACAGGTGTTATAAATTTAATTACTGGTGGATTTGGCAGTACCCTTACAAGCATTGGTATTGTAATTGTGCTCGGGACAATCCTTGGATATTTCTTAGAGAAGACCGGAGCTGCAATTGTCATGGCTGAAACTATTCTAAAAATTGTTGGAAGCTATAATGCTCCACTTGCAATGGCTATAGCCGGTTATATAGTTTCGATTCCTGTTTTTTGTGATTCAGGATTTGTAATTCTACAAGCACTTAATAGAAGCCTTGCAGAGGCCTCAGGAATTTCACTTGCAGTTATGGGCACTGCACTTAGCATGGGCCTATATTCAACACATTGTCTTGTTCCGCCAACACCAGGACCAGTTGCTGCGGCAGGAAACATTGGAGTAGACCTTGGAATTGTAATTCTTTTAGGTTTGTTAGCTTCAATTCCTGCAACGATTGCTGGTTGGCTTTATGCAGTCAAAGTCGGCAAAAATATCTGGATTGATCCAGGTCATGGAAGGACTTTTAAAGAACTCAAACAGAGTTTTGGACAACTCCCAAGTCCCTTTATGTCATTTTTACCAATAGTTCTTCCACTCATTCTTATTGCCTTAAACTCAATTGCATCATTCCCTTCAAATCCTTTTGGAACAGGGTTTTGGAAGCAACTTTTTGTTTTTCTTGGAAATCCAAACATTGCATTACTTATAGGTGTGTTTATTGCATCAACACTCACGAAATGGGAAAAACAAGTATTCGATGGATGGATTGGAGAAGCAATTAAGACTTCTGCTATAATCCTTGTTATTACTGCTGCAGGTGGATCCTTGGGAAGTGTCTTAAGAGCAAGTGGAGTAGGAAACTTTTTAGGAACAGAACTTGCAAAGTTTCGGATGGGACTTTTCCTTCCTTTTGTAATTGCCGCAGCAATTAAAACAGCACAGGGATCTTCAACAGTTTCTTTAATTACTACCTCATCTATTCTTGCCCCCATGCTTCCCTCACTTGGTTACACTACAACACCTCAAAAAGCATTGGTTGTTCTTGCAATTGGTGCTGGTTCAATGATTGTATCTCATGCAAATGACTCCTACTTCTGGGTTGTCGCAAACTTCTCAGATATGGATGTAGGACAAGCATATAAACTTCAAACAGCAGGATCCCTTGTTACAGGTATTGGTGCAATGATAGGAGTATTAATTCTTTCACTAATATTTGGATAATATTGTAAAGGCCACATATGTGGCCTTTACTTATTTAAAAGATCAAAAGCACTGAAATATCTGCAACATTTGTACCAGTTGGTCCAGTAATAATTGCATCACCAAGTTTATCAAAAAAAGTAAAAGAATCATTATTTTCAAGATACATATTGATATCTAAATTTAGTCTTTTTGCTTTTTCCAAAGTTTGCGAATCTGCTATAGCACCGGCTGCAGGACTCACTCCGTCTATCCCGTCTGTTCCAATTGACGCAAAAACAAAGTTTGTCCGCTCAAGATGTTTTGCAATATATAGTGTTAATTCAGAGTTTCTTCCACCAATACCATTCCCTTTAACTTCAACAGTTGTTTCTCCGCCAAAAACTATCGCAGTAGGCTTTCTTATATCTATATAGCCTAAATCAATTGATCTTCCAATACCTGCAATCGCCTTTGCAACAGATGAGGCAATGCCATGTATTCCAGGGCCAAGGTAAAATGTATTAATACCACTTTCTTTTAAAAACTCAAGTAGTGCTTTATTTGCAATGTAATTTGAAGCAATAATGTGATTCTCAAATGCGCATAATAATTTCTCGCCGGGCTTAAGAGTTTCTTCAATATTGCCTCTTAAACCCTCCTCAAAAATTTTTACAACATCATCAAACTCATCGTTAAGATTATATTTTCTCAAAATAGAAACTGCATCCTCAAAAGTTGAAGAATCAAAATAAGTGGGACCTGATGCAATGACATCAAGAGGATCAAAAATTACATCAGAAATGATAAGTGAAATAACCGTTCCCTTAAGACTTTTTAGTAGCTTCCCTCCTTTAATTCTTGAAAGATGCTTTCTTACTGCATTTAGTTCATTAATATCTGCTCCTTTCTTCATAAGCAACTTGGTTAATTCCTGAAGTCTTGATAACTCGATCAAAGGACTTTCAACAAGAGCTGAGCCACCACCGGATATAAGTACAAAAGTCAAATCAGATTCACTTGTGTTTCTTGCGAGTCTTAGAATTTCCTCTCCCGCCTCAACACTTTTTTCATCAGGTATAGGATGTCCACCTTTTATAAATCTCACATTAGACAATTCAAAATCGGAAAATGCATTGCTTACAACAACTCCACTGTCAACTTTGACAATTTCTGAAATTGCTTTAAACATCTTAATACTTGCCTTTCCAAATGCTATCACATATATACGGGAAAAATCCTTCAAATTGTAACTTTTGCCATCAATCTCAATCTTATCGTCAATTCTTTTCACAAATTTTTTAACGCTATTATAAGGGTCAACACTTTCAAGAGCTCTATTTAGTGCCTTTAGAACAACAGTCCGATATTTAATAAACTCCTCTTTGTAAGTATTTTGGGATAATTTTTTTTCATCTATCACTTTTACCTCCTAATGATGTTTTATATTCCTGCTTCAATTATATATTATCTAGTCTACAAATTCAATAAAGAAAACGCAAATTCAATATTGATTTTTTAAGAAAAAGATGTAAAATATAAAGGTTAGGAGGTAAACGATATGGAAGAAATCTTTGGAAGTGTTAAAGTGAAAAGAGGACTTGCTCAAATGTTAAAGGGTGGAGTAATAATGGATGTTACCTCCGTAGAGCAAGCAAAAATAGCAGAAGAAGCTGGTGCTGTTGCCGTTATGGCTTTGGAAAAAATCCCGGCAGATATAAGGGCGCAGGGTGGTGTTGCAAGAATGGCGGATCCTGCACTTGTTAAGGCAATAATGAATGCCGTCTCAATTCCTGTAATGGCAAAAGTCAGAATTGGACATTTTGTTGAAGCACAGGTCCTCGAAGCAATTGGAATTGATTTTATTGACGAAAGTGAAGTTTTAACACCAGCAGATGAAACTCATCACATAGATAAATGGAAGTTCAAGGTTCCTTTTGTTTGTGGAGCAAGAAATCTCGGTGAAGCCTTAAGAAGAATTGCAGAAGGTGCCTCAATGATAAGAACAAAAGGTGAGCCTGGTACTGGGAATATTGTAGAAGCAGTTAGACATATGCGTATGGTTATGGATGAAATAAGAAAAATTCAGAATATGAGCGAAGAAGAACTTTATGTTGAAGCAAAAGAACTTGGTGCCCCAATTGAACTTGTCAAAGAAGTTAAAGCTTTAGGAAGGCTTCCCGTTGTTAATTTTGCAGCAGGTGGAATTGCAACTCCTGCAGATGCAGCTTTAATGATGCAGCTTGGAGCAGATGGAGTTTTTGTGGGTTCTGGCATCTTTAAGTCTTCTAATCCACGAAAAAGAGCAGAAGCCATCGTTGCTGCTACAACATATTTTGATGATCCGAAAATCATTGCAAAAGTTTCAGAGGAACTCGGAGAAGAGATGAAAGGTATTGATATAAGACAACTCACAGAAGATGAATTAATGCAAGTAAGGAGCGAATAGTATGAAAATAGGTGTTTTAGCTTTGCAAGGTGCAGTTTCTGAACACATTAACATGGTTAAAAGCCTGGGTGTAGAGGCAATTCCAGTTAAAACAGTAGAAGAAATAAAGGCAATAGATGGTCTTATAATGCCAGGTGGCGAAAGTACCACCATGGGAAGGCTTATAACTAAATTTGGTCTTGAAAATGTGATAAAAGAAAGAATTAAAGAAGGTATGCCTGTTTATGGAACATGCGCAGGAATGATTCTTCTTGCAAAACGAATCAAAAATTACAATCAATTTTCACTTGGTATACTTGATATAACAGTTGTAAGAAATGCCTTTGGAAGACAAATAGATAGCATGGAAGTAGACCTTCAGGTAAAAGGTTTGGAAGATCCATTTCATGCGATATTTATAAGAGCACCTGTTGCTATCGATCTTGGAAGTGATGTTGATGCGCTTGCAAGCCTTGAGGAAGGAGTAGTGTTTCTAAAACAAGGTAATGTATATGCATCAGCTTTTCATCCCGAACTTGGAAATGATCCCAGAATTCATAAAATGTTTATAGAAAGTGTTAAAAGTTTTTTAAATAAATAGGGAGGTTATAATGTCAGGACACTCTAAATGGCATAACATACAAGCAAGAAAATCTGCACAAGATGCAAAACGTGGAAAATTATTTACAAAGTTAACAAAGGAACTAATTATTGCAGCCCGTTCAGGCGGTGGAAACCCAGAAACCAATGCAAGACTTAGAAACGCAATTGATAAAGCAAAAAGACTTGGCATGCCTATGGATAATATCAAAAAGGCAATAATGAGAGGAACAGGAGAACTCCCTGGTGTTACATATGAAGAATTCACTTATGAAGCTTATGGTCCTGCGGGTACTGCGTTCATAATTAAAATTTCCACAGACAACAAAAATAGAACTGTTGCAGAACTCAGGAAAATCTTCTCAAACTATGGAGGAAGCCTTGCAGAATCTGGTGCTGTTTCTTGGAATTTTGAAACAAAAGGACAAATTGAACTTGAAGATTCAAATGGTTTGTCCTTTGATGATTTATTTATGGAAATAGCGGATGCAGGTGCTGAAGATCTAAAAGAAGAAGAAGGAGTATTTACAGTTTATACAGCCCCACAAGATCTTGATAAAGTCAAAACTGCTCTTGAATCAAAAGGATTTAAGATAAAAGAAGCGGACTTGGTAATGATACCAAAAACACTTGTAAAAGTTACAGGAGAAGATGCGGTAAGAGTAGTTAAACTCTCAGATGAACTTGAAAATCATGACGATGTTCAGGATTACTTCACAAATTACGATATTGACGAAGAAGAGTTAAAGGCAATTGCAGAAAGAATTGGATCGTAAAATTGACAAATTTACAGTTCTTGGTATTGACCCAGGTGTAGCAACAACAGGTTTTGCAATAGTTGAAAAAGAAAAAAATCAAATAAATCTTGTAAAATACGGAGTTATAAAAACAAATAAGAATGCCGAGTTAGGAGAAAGGCTCGGCGTTCTTTATAGAGACCTATCTCAAATTTTTAACGACTACGATATTGATTTTGTAGCAATAGAGAAAATCTTCTTTAATACAAATCTTAAAACGGTAGTAAGTGTAAGTGAGGCAAGAGGAGTTGTTCTATTATCCTCATATATTCATAACAAAAAGGTTTTTGAATACACTCCGCTTCAAGCAAAAAAAACAGTAATTGGTTTTGGAAGAGCATCAAAAAGCGAAATCCAAGATGCTCTAAAGGCAATTTTAAGCCTTAGAGATCTTCCTAAACCAGATGATGCAGCAGATGCAATTGCAGTTGCCTTATGCCATATTTACTCATACGATTTTTATTCTAAGGTATCAGATGATTAGAAAACTTAGAGGAATAATTATAGAAAAAGAAGAAAATGCAATCGTTTTAGATGTCAAAGGTATCGGATTCGAAGTTCTTGTGCCATATCCCAAGAAGTTTGAACTAGGTAGTGAATATGAATTATATATTTTTGAAGATATAAAGGAAAATGAAATTAATCTCTTTGGTTTCCAAAATAAAGATGAACTAACTTTTTTTAAACTTATAACAGATAAAATATCTGGAATTGGACCAAAAAAGGCACTTGATATATTCTGTTTTTTAACACTCAACGAAATAAAAGAAGCCATAAAGAATGGAGATTATTCAACATTCTTAAAGGTAAAAGGACTTGGAGAAAAAACTGCAAAAAGAATTGTTCTTGAAATTGGAGGAGAACTTAAAAAACTTGAAGAAACAAAAGATGAAATTCTTGACACTGTAGCTCAATCACTTATATCTCTTGGATTTGATAAAAATAAAGTTAAAGAAGTAGTACAAAGCCTCGATAAAACAAAACCCTTAGAAGAGATGATAAAGGAAGGCATTAAAAAACTAAGCAATGAAAAGCATTAGACCGCAAAGTATTGATGAATTCATTGGGCAGGAAAAGGTCGTTCAGAGTATAAAAATAGCAATCCAATCTTCAAAATCAAGAAACGATCATCTTGATCACATACTTTTTTATGGCCCTCCTGGTCTTGGAAAAACAACTCTCGCAAAGATAATTGCTCTGGAACTTAAGGTAAGCCTCAAATATGCAACAGGTCCTTCAATTGAAAAGGTATCTGACCTTGCAGGAATCCTTATAAATCTCTCTCCAAATGATATTCTCTTCATTGACGAAATACACAGATTACCTAAACCTGTTGAAGAAGTTTTGTACTCGGCAATGGAAGATTTTAAATTGCCAATTATAACTGGTTCTAAAAGAAGCGCACACACTATAACATTAAATTTACAGCCTTTTACTCTTATCGGCGCAACTACACGTTTTGGACTTATTTCTCCGCCACTAAGAGATAGATTTGGAATGGTTTTCCATCTAGAACTATACACACCAGAAGAAATAATGAAGATTATCCTAAGAGACGCAAAACTTCTCAACATAAACATTACAGAAGAAGGAGCTTATGAAATAGGAAAAAGAGCAAGAGGTACTCCACGAATAGGCATTCAACTTTTAAAAAGGGTAAGAGACTATTCAGATGTAAATGGTTTTAAAATAATTAACAAAGAAGTAGCACAGAATGCATTTAAAAGTCTCAACATTGACGAGTATGGTCTTAATGAAGTTGATAGAAAATATCTAAACATTCTCCTAAATAATTTTAAAGGCGGTCCTGCAGGCATTGAAGCAATTGCAACTGCAATGGGAGAAGATAGAGGTACTATTGAAGAGATAGTAGAACCATACTTAATAAAAATAAATTTTATTGTAAGAACGCAAAAAGGGAGAATTATAACAACAGCCGCAAAGGAATATCTTGGATTTAAATCCAAAGATTCGCTTTTCTAAAAATCAACCAATTTTTCAATTTTCAAAATATAGTGCTATAATAATAAATAAAAGGGGATTATCATGATAGACATCGAAAAAGATGTTTTTGCGTATTTGCTTGCAGGCGGAAAAGGAGAGCGATTATACCCTCTTACAAAAGAAAGAGCAAAACCTGCAGTGCCTTTTGGCGGAAAATTTAGAATTATAGATTTTACCTTGAGTAATTGTGTAAATTCTGGCATAAGAAGAATTGCAGTTGCAACACAGTATAAGTCAGCCTCATTAAGAAGACACCTTGCACTTGCATGGAATTTTCTTAATGTGAGATTTAACGAATATGTAGTTGATGTCCCACCACAGCAGATATTCGGCGAAAGATGGTACTTAGGAACCGCAGATGCAGTTTACCAGAACCTGTACTTTGTCGAACAGGAAAAACCAAAACTTGTAATCATTCTTTCAGGTGATCATGTTTACAAGATGGACTACAAAGACATGATATATACACACCTTAAAAACGATGCAGATATTACTATTGCAACAATAGTTATAGATAAGGAAAGAGCAGGTGCCTTTGGAATAATGGAAACCACTCAAGAAGGAAGAATAATAAATTTTAAAGAGAAGCCAAAAGATCCTCCAACACTTAAAGATGATCCAACAAAATGTCTTGCATCAATGGGTGTTTATCTATTCAAGCCCAATGTCCTGATTGAACTACTTACACACGACGCAGAGATTTCAACATCTTCCCACGACTTCGGGAAGGATGTAATACCTTATGCAATCCATCACGGATACAAAGTTTTCTCTCACCAATTTAGAAATAAAGACGGAAGTTATGGATACTTTCAGGATGTTGGTACAATCGATGCATATTACTGTGCAAATATGGATTTACTTTCACCACATCCCAAAATTGATGTTTTTGATAGATCGTGGCCAATATACACTCACTCAAGGCAGTATCCTCCCTGCAAAATAACTGAGGGTGAACTTGACGGAACGCTTATTGAAAGCAAAGTTGAAAACTCAATTATTGGAGAAGGTTCCATTATAAGTGGTGCAACAATAAGAAATTCAGTTATTTTTTACGACGTAAAAGTAAAGGCAGGAAGTATTATAGAAGACTCAATTATATTTGGAGAAGTTAAGATAGGTCGTAATGTAAAGATTAAAAGGGCAATTATTGACAAACACGTTGAAATTCCCGATGGAGTTGAAATCGGATATAACCCTGAAATAGACAAGAAGTACTTTTATGTAACTACTTCTAATATTATAGTCCTTGAAAGAGGATATAAATTTCCGAGGAAACTAATGGAGGAGCAGTATGGAAAATCTCAATAAGCTAAAAAGAAAAGAACTTTTAAGACTTGCAAAACTGCATGGAATTAAAAATAGAAACAAGATGAAAAAAGAAGAATTAATAAAAGCAATAAAAAAGGCAAAAAAACCTCTTGAGGAGCTGAAAGCAATTGAAGAGAAATTAAGAAAAGAACTTCAAGAGAAAACTGGAGAAACACACTTAATTATAATTCCTAAGGAGCCTGGATATGCCTTTGTAAACTGGGAAGTAAAAGAAGAAAGCGGCACAGGCATTTTGAAAGTTTTTGAAGATAAACATGAAAAATTTGAAATTCAAGTTAATATCGAGCATGGTAAAAGCTATGTAAGAGTTGAAGAAGATAAAAAGATAAAAGCAGTTCTTGGGATAGAGAAAAATGGCAAATTTGCTAAAATAATTGAATCAAATGAAATTATTATACCAACAACAAAAAGAACTGAAGGCAAGGCTGAATTTGTAGATATAAGAACCTTAAAGAAAGCAAAACCACAAAAAGTAGAAAAAGATAAGATGAAAGAGGTCATTAATGAAGAAATTAAAACCGCAAGAGAGATAAAATATTTACGTTACAAGAGAGAAGGACAATGAAAAAGGGATATCTTGCAATAGTTTTACACACACACCTACCTTTTGTAAAACATCCCGAAGAAGAATTCTTCATAGAGGAAAATTGGTTATACGAAGCAATAACAGAAAGTTATCTTCCGCTCTTGTATAACTTCTATAAGTTAAAAAATGAGGGAATCCATTTTAGACTTACAATGTCTCTTACGCCACCCCTTTCCAATATGCTTTTGGATGATCTCCTTATGAATCGGTTCAAGCGGTACATAAATTTGCGAATTGCCCTTCTTGAAGATCTTCTTAAAAATGAGAAAGATGAAAAGAAGAGAGAAAATTTCCGTTTTTATCTTGAAAGGCTTAAAACGCTCTACGAATTTTTTAGAACCACCTTAAAAGGAAATGTAATAAACGGCTTCAAGGATCTTCAAAACGAGGGATTTATAGATGTTATTACTTGCACTGCAACACATGAAATCCTTCCTTTGGAAACGCATAGAAAAATCCAAGAAGTGCAGGTTGAAGTTGGAGTTGAGAATTATAAGCGTATCTTCGGAAGGAATCCTCGTGGAATCTGGCTTGGTGAATGCGCTTATGCGCCACCAGTTTCTGAAATTCTTTCAAAATACGGGATTGAATACACGATACTAGATGCTCACGGTTTAATAAATGCTAAGCCTACAGCCTTCTATGGAATTTCGGCGCCAATCGTAAGCAAAGACGGCGTTGCATTTTTTGGAAGAGATCCTGAGGCTTCAAAACAAGTCTGGTCAGCGAAAGAAGGATATCCGGGAGATTTTAACTACAGGGAATTTTATAAAGATATTGTTTATGAAATTGAAGAAAATAAAGTTAAAAAATACATACACCCAGCAGGATTTAAGGTTGATTCTGGAATAAAAATCCATAAAATCACAGGAAATACAGGACTTGATAAAAAAGAACTCTACGATAGAACAAAAGCACTTGAGATGGTAGATACACATGCAGGAAATTACATGTTTAATAGAGAAAGACAGATAGAGTATCTTTCAAGTATCATGGACAGAAAACCGATTGTTGTTGCTCCATTTGATACAGAACTTTTTGGACACTGGTGGTTTGAAGGACCTGAATTTCTTGCAACACTAATGAGAAAGATTGATAAATATTCTGAAGTGATTGAGACAACAACACTATCCGAATATATTGATAGATATCCTGTTATGCAAGTATCTGAGCCTGCAATCTCCTCTTGGGGAGATGGAGGTTATTTTAGAGTATGGCTTAATGATAATACAGATTGGATTTATCCTCATTTAAGTGTTATTGGAAAGCGTATGCTCAATCTTGCAAAACAATTCGAAAAACCGAAAAGTAAATTACAAGAAAGAGCTCTAAACATGTGTGCAAAAGAACTGCTTTTAGCCGAAAGTTCTGATTGGGCATTTTTGATCACAGTAGGAAGCGCAATTAATTATGCAACAGAAATGCAAAGATTCCATATAAATACTTTTAATAAACTTTACAAAGAAATCTTAGAAGACAAAATAGATGAAACATTCTTATCGTATCTTGAAAAAAAAGATAGTATATTTCCATTCTTAGATTATAGAATCTTTAAAGAAAAGAGGTGAAAAAATGCTTACAAGAGATGAGGCATTAAAACTTTTACATGAAAAAGTACATGATGAAAATCTTATTAAACACATGCTTGCAACAGAAGCTGTTATGAGGGCCCTTGCAAGAAAATTTGGAGAAGACGAAGAAAAGTGGGGGCTTACAGGTTTGCTTCACGATATCGACTATGAAGAGACAAAAGAAAACCCAGAAATTCATAGTAAAATTGGTGCACAATGGCTTAAAGAACTTGGATTTGAAGATGATATAGTGCATGCAGTTTTAGCACATAATGAAAGACATGGTGTAGAAAGGACTTCACTTCTTGACAAAGCTCTTTGGGCAGTAGATCCTATAACAGGCTTCATTATTGCAGTAGCACTCGTTCGACCAGATAAGAAACTTGCATCGGTTGAATTAAAGTCAATGAAAAAGAAATTTAAAGAGAAGAGCTTTGCGGCAGGTGCAGATAGAGAACAAATAAAATCATGTGAAACGGAACTTGGAATTCCTTTGGATGAGTTTCTTGAATTATCCTTACAAGCTCTTATTGGAATTGCAGATGAGCTTGGACTTTAAATAACTCGGTTTTAAGAAATGAAAGTAAAAGAACTTATCTATATCCTTAATGAAATTGCTCCATTTTTTCTTCAGGAGGATTATGATAATTCTGGACTTCAATTTGGTGATTTGGATAGCGAAGCTTTAAACATACTTATTGCTCTTGACTTACAAAAAAGTGTTGTTGAGGAAGCAAAAGCACTTGGAGTAAAAACAATAATAACCCATCATCCTGTAATTTTTAAAGCAATTAAGAATATTGAAAAAGGCAAAAGTGAAGCATTTTATGAAGCAATCACCAATGGAATAAACATAATAAGTTTTCATACAAATTTTGACATTGCAGAAAATGGACTAAATGATTATTTTTTAAATTTGCTTGGTATTAAAAAAGAAAAACCAATAATCCAAAGCAAAGAGAAAGTTTACAAAGTTGCAACATATGTTCCTAAGGACTTTGTGGAGAAAGTAAGAGTTGCACTTTTTGAAGGCGGCGCAGGACACATTGGAAATTACGATGAGTGTTCTTTTAATGTCGAGGGAGTTGGTACTTTTAGGCCACTTGAAAATGCAAATCCATTTATTGGTGAAAAAAACAAAAGAGAGTTTGTAAATGAAGTAAGAATAGAGGTTGTTGTTAGAGAAAGAGATCTTTCTAAAGCTTTATATAAACTTAGACAATCACACCCTTACGAAGAACCTGCAATTGATGTCTTTGAAATTCTTTTTGAGAAAAATGAAGGAATTGGAGCAATTGGAACCCTTGAAATTGAACAAGATATTGTAAACTTTGTTAAAACATTTAAGGAAAAAACAAACACTTCTTATGTTAGATACATTGGTGATGCAAATGCAAAAATATCAAAAGTTGCAATTTGTACCGGAGCGTGTGGATCAATTTTTGAAAGTGTAATAAACAATGCAGAACTCTTCATAACAGGTGATATCGGATATCACACTGCACTTGCAATTAAGGAAAGAGGATTAAATGTGCTTGACGTTGAACATTTTGAAACAGAAAAATTTTTTAAAAATGCGCTATTTGTAAGATTAAAAAATTATATTGACCCATCAAATATTAAACTTTCAACTTCAGAAAAGTCACCATTCAATCTAATTTAAAAAGGCAGGGAAGTTTCCCTGCCTTTGTTAAGAAGATTCAAGAATTAATTTTTACTTTAATTCTACTTTTGCGCCTGCTTCTTCTAATTTCTTCTTAAGCTCTTCTGCGTCTTTCTTTGGAAGAGCTTCCTTAATCTTCTGTGGCTCTTTTTCTGCTGCTTCAACTACATCCTTGGATTCCTTCAAACCAAGGTTTAGAGTCTCTCTTACAACTTTAATAACATTGATCTTCTTTGCAGGATCAAAACCGACAAGAACTACGTCAAATTCTGTCTTCTCTTCTTGTGGTGCTGCCTGTGGTGCTGCACCAGCCATTGGCATAGCTGCCATAGGAACTGCTGCAGTTACTCCAAATTTCTCCTCAAGTGCTTTAACGAGTTCTGAAAGCTCCAAAACACTCATTTTTTCAATTGCTTCGATAATTTCTTCTTTTGTCATGTTAAGCCTCCTTAAAATTTTAATTTATGCTGCTATACTTTCTTTTTTATCTTTAATTTGGTTTAAAACTGTAACCAAATCTCTCTCTGGTTTTGAGAGCACAGTAACAAGCCTCTGAATTGGTGAATTCAAAAGATATAAAAGTTTTCCAATAATTACTGGTTTTGGTGGAAGTTTTGAAAGTTCAACAAGTTCAGGACCAGTTAGATACTTACCATCTACAAAGCCACCCTTCATCTCAAAGAAAGGTTTTTCATCTGCATCTTTTGCTTCAACAAATTTCTTTGCAAGTTCAGTAGGATCCATTGAAGAAACAACGAGTGCAACATTACCAACAAAAATATTATGCGGAACTTCAATTGAGAGCTCCTTACAGGCAATTCTTAACAGGTCATTTTTTACTACTCTATAGTAGATACCCGATAGTTTAAAATCTTTTCTTAGATTGGTAATGTCGTTTCCTTTTATACTTTTAAAATCTACAAAGAAAACACTCTGCTCTTTTAGTTTCTTCAAATTTTCCTCAATCTCATCAATAATCTTTCGTTTTTCTTCTCTCTTCATAGAGCCTCCTTAAATAAAAACCCCGGTTGTTGCCAACCGGGCGAAAGAGGTAAACATGCAACCTTATTCTTTCAACCTCGGTTGGCAAGCTTTAAGGGGAAAATCCCCACCAACTGTCTTCGGTTTTAAAGTTACTTCAATTTTATGCTCTTAAAAGTTCATTAACGTTTACCTTTACTGCTGGAGACATTGTTAGTGAAAGGTAAACTTTCTTTACATACTGCCCTCTTACTGAAGCAGGTCTTGATTTAATAATTGCAGAATTTAAAGCAAGTAAGTTTTCTTTAAGTTGTTCTGGAGTAAATGAAGATTTGCCAATTACAGTGTGGATAACGCCAGTTTTATCTACTCTAAATTCAATTTTACCTGCCTTAAATTCCTTCACAGTGTCGTAAATGTCCATTGTTACTGTTCCAGACTTAGGACTTGGCATAAGTTTTCTCGGTCCGAGGATCTTTGCAATACGTCCTAAGGATTTCATCATATCTGGTGTTGCAATGGCAACATCAAAATCAAGGAATCCTTCTTTTTCTATTTTCTGGATGAGATCCTCGCCTCCTACATAATCAGCACCAGCATCTTTCGCTTCCTGTGCCTTATCAGCTGTTGCAAAAACAAGGACTCTTACGCTCTTACCTGTACCATGTGGAAGAGTAATAACACCACGCACGTTTTGATCCGCTTGCTTTGGGTCAACATTCAAAACGTAAGCTGCTTCTACTGTTTCATCAAATTTTGCACTTTTGAGATTTTTAACAGTTTCAATTGCTTCATCAATTGAATAGGCCTTTTGCCTATCAATCTTCTTCAAAAGCTCTAAATACCTTTTTCCTCTTTTCACTTTAACCTCCTTGTGGTAAAAGACTTTAAGTCTCCCACAAATTTACTTAACCTTCAATGACCGTAACACCCATATTTCTTGCGGTGCCCTCGATTATTCGAGTTGCTGCCTCAAGGTCTGTTGTGTTAAGGTCCTTCATTTTAATCTTTGCTATTTCCATAAGTTGAGACCTTTTTATAGTCCCAACCTTCTTCTTATTCGGCTCAGGAGAGCCCTTCTCAATCTTAAGCGCCTTCTTAATTAAAGAAGATGCAGGAGGAGTTTTTAAAATAAAGTCAAAACTCCTATCCTCATAAACTCTAATCAAAACAGGAATAATATAGCCTTCCTGCCCTTGAGTTGCAGCATTGAACCTCTTACAGAAATCCATTATATTAATTCCTTTTGGTCCAAGTGCAGTACCTACAGGAGGAGCAGGAGTGGCCTTACCTGCCTCTAATTGGAGTTTTACAAGTCCAACTAATTTCTTTTTCTTGGCCATATAAAATCACCTCAAACTTTCTGAATATATTCACTCTGTATTTCAACAGGCATTTCTCTTCCGAACATTTTGAGTACAACTCTTGCAGTGCCTTTTTCCTCATCTATTGCTTCCACTACACCTTCCATATTTTTAAAAGGCCCTACAAGAATGCGTACTCTATCATTAATATCAAAGTGTAATTTTTCTTTTGCCTTCTCTTCGGTTACTCGTTCCTCTATTATTTTTTTAATTTCCTCTTCTGAGATAGGTGTAGGCTTTCCTGTCGGTCCAACAAAACCCAAAACACCTGGAGTATTTCTTACAACATACCAAGATTCATCATCCATAATCATCTTTACAAGAATATATCCGGGGAAAACCTTCACAGGTTTAATTTTTCTTTTACCCTTCTTATCAACAACACTATAGTAATCAACAGGCAAAAGAACCTCAAGGATACGGTCTTCTAAACCGTATCCTTTAATTCTATCCTTAAGTTCGTTTAGAACCTTTTGCTCTTTGCCAGAGTATGTATGTACAAGGTACCAACGAGCAACCTTAGTTTCGTCTTCTCTCATTTTATTTACTCAATACAAGTTTTAAGAGTTGTGCAAACAAGAAGTCCCAACCACCAACATAAATAGTCCAAAACACAAGAAAACCAACAACAATTGAAGAATCCTGGATCAACTCTTTCCTTGTAGGCCACTTAACTTTATATCTTAACTCAATCCAAACACCTCTAACAAAATCTCTAAAAGAGGTCTTTGGCAAAGTAACGGTTTGTGTTGTTGTGGTTTTAGTTTTTGCTGTTTCTTTCTCTTTCATAATTTACTGGCAGGCCCGGAGGGAATCGAACCCCCAACCTACGGTTTTGGAGACCGTTGCTCTACCAATTGAGCTACGAGCCTATGCCTTTACCTCCTTGTGCACAGTATGTTTCTTACAAAATTTACAATATTTCTTAATCTGCAATTTATCTTTATTATTTTTTCTATTAATAGTAGTTGCGTAGTTTCTTCTTTTACATTCAGTACATTCGAGTAGAATTATGTCCCTCATGTTCTATTTCCTCTTACTCAATTACCTTTGTAATAACTCCAGCACCTACAGTTTTACCACCTTCACGG
>PNIL01000043.1 GCA_002877955.1 Caldisericum exile
AAATACCCTAGCACCTAAACTGTGTAGATTTATGCAGTTTGGGTAACCGGTGCAATATGTCTAACAGAAAGAATAAAAAACCAAAAAAGTCAAAAATAAAAGAAGAAAAGCATATTTTAAACAAAAGAGTGTTGCTTATTTTCAGTATTTTTGTTGCAATTGCAATTTTTATACTCCTTGGATTTTATCTTAAAAATCAACTTTTAGTTCAAAAATATACAAAGGTAATTCCAAAGGAGGATGTAAGATCTAAAATATTTGGATTTAAAGGAACATTGACTGCCCCGAGGGTTCTTACGGATCCAGCACAATTTTCTGACAGTTTTGCAGCCGAGGATATTTTGGATGATAATGGGAATACTGTAGGGACTGAAGTTACCATACTTATAGACAATCCATCTTACAATAAAGACAAAAAACGAATTCCAAAAGATGTAGCGATGCTTTTAATCGTTGATAAGGAGCTTAAGATAAAAACCTTAACACCCTTTAATCCCACGTATTTTGATCTTGGAATTGACTTTGAAAAATACTTTAACGATTACAATGGAAAAGACGCAGAAACGATAATAAAACAAACTGATGGTATTTATACAGGTGTTAGTTCAGTTGCAACGATTATTAAAAACAAAGTAAGGGAGGCAATGAGTCTTCTTTACATAGAAAAATATGGAAAGGATAAATTTAATGCATTGGGTGTCTCAGGATACATATTTTCTGAAAGAGGTACAAAACTAACTCAGGTTACATTTAAGGATGTTAACGGTACGGAATATAACATTAACGATTTTAAGAATAATAAGATAGTTATTATTGGGGGTAACCCCGGATGTGGTTCTTGCGTCGAAAGTATAACGCAACTTGCAAATCTTTTCAAAACATATAATACAGAAAATATTAAGTTTATAGTATTTGCATTCACGCAGGAAAAAGATCAACTCTTGCGACTTACGGCACCTCTTGGAAATAATGTTATAGGGGTTTTAGATCCTGATAGGACTATTGCAACTCAATTGAAAGTAAATATTTCACCATATATCGAACTTGTTGATAAAGACCTAACAGTTTATTACAGAGGCCCAGGCGAACCCATTAGAGAAACAATCGAAAATATTAAGGCGTTCTTACAAAAATAGGAGGATATGATGAAAAAGATTTTTGTTTTTCTTACAACGTTTGTAATGCTTTTTTCGGTCTTTACATTTATTAAGGGAGCGGTAAATTCTATTGGAAATTTGACAGTTTCTGTAAATCCTTCTGATCGAGGTGCTTACGGCGAGTATAAAATTACATTTGTGAGTCATTCAGACCTTAAGCAAGGATACGACAGAATTTACTTACAATTTCCGCAGGAATCAACGATTCCCTGTACATCATGTGCTTATGCGCACTGTTCAGACTGCTTCCTTATAAATGGGACTAGAGTTGCAGGTGCAGGCCCAGTTTATGACTTGCCAAAGACAGTTTATTTTACAGTTCCGTCCCCTGGAATAAAGGCAAACGAAACTGTGGAAATTCTGATCAAGGAATCTGCAAGTTTCCAAAACCCAACAGTACCTGGTGATTACACCTTAAAAGTTTGGACTGATCAAGAGCCAGAAAAAGCACAGGCACCATTCACGATAACTTCAACAACTATCCAAAACTTGGCTGCTTCAGCCGATCCAGAATTTACAAACGCAAATATTATGCTTTCGCTTGATTTTACAACAGGTAGACTCGGCGATGTTATGAACGGTAAGAATGTTTATGTGAGATTTCAGGATGGATTTATTTTACCTCAAAAGCCTGATACTAACTATGTTACGATAAATGGAGAAAACCCAGGGTCAGTTTCTCTTAAGGGGAATACTTTAGTTTTACAACTTGCTTCATCAATCGGGAAGAATGCAAATGTAAAAGTAAAATTTTATCCATCTTTTGGAATTGTCTCTCCAAATAAACAAGGAAGTTACTTGATAGAGGTTTTTACGGATTCTGAGCCAACGCCTGTTTCAGTAAAAATTGATTTCAAAGATAAGGATTTTTTGCGGACACTTTTAGAAACGACACCAAGTGAACCTAATGGTAAAAATGGATACTTCGTATCGAACGTAATTGTTAAGTTGATTGCCGAAACTAATACTTCAGAGACACCGACTACATATTACAAATTGGATGAAGGAGATTATAAGGTTTTTATAGACCCAATTGTTATTAACGATGGCATCCATACACTGAAGTACTACAGTAAAACGAAATCCCTTACAGAGGAAGAAAAATCCGTAACATTAAAGGTTGATACGAAACCACCTGATATAACATTGAACATAAAGGATCTAACTTATACTTATGAAAACACTTTATCAATAAAAGGTGAACTTTCAGAAAGCGGTGATGTATATATAAACGGGATCAAATTAAATATGCTTTCTCCCCTTTCCTTTGAGGGTATTTACGCTTTAAAAGACGGACAAAACTTCTTCCATCTTGTTGCTATTGATGTTGCAGGCAACAGAAATGAAAAACTTTTAACAGTGGTGTTGGATACCACAACCCCTGTTCTTACGGTAGATTCTCCAAAGTCAAACTTCGAAAAATTTTCAAACTCTGTTCTCGTAAAAGGAAATGTTTATCCATCAAATTGTTTTGTCCTTGTAAACGGCAAGATGATTGAAGTTGACGCAAACGGAAACTTTGACTATAAACTCATTCCCAGCTCAAACAATAATATGCTTCCCGTAAATCTTAAAGCTATTTATCCTTTAACGGATAAATCTGTTGAACAAAAGTTCATTGTATTTTTTGAAAAAGATAATACAATCAAACTCCAAGTTGGAAGCAAGACTATTTCAGTCTTTGGAGAGACAAAAACTCTTGACGTAGAACCATTTATTGACAGAACAAGTGGAAGAACCCTTGTCCCTGTGAGGTTTATTTCCGAAGCACTTGGTTTTGAGGTCTCTTATAATGCAAAAACAAAAACGGTTCTATTGCAAAAGAATAACTTTAAAATTGAACTTATAGTAGGAAGCAAGTTTGCAATAGTAAATAGTGTAAGGAAGAATCTTGATGTTGCGCCAGTTATTAAAGATGCAAGGACCTTTGTGCCGTTAAGATTTATTTCGGAAGTGATGGGTTATAAAGTTGAGTGGAACGCCGAAACCAAGACTATAACTATTAGTCCATAAAGGTTAAGAATTTATGAAAAAGTTTATATTTGTATGCTTGGTTGTTACAGTTTTAATGCTCTTTTTTACGCCTTTTGTTAGGGCTGAGAAGTCCAAGATTACAATCCTTTTCTTTTCAACGCCTGGATGCTCTGAATGTGCGCTTACAAGATCTTATCTTGAGACACTTAAGGAAATTTATCCAAATATTGAGGTAAGTGAGTTTTCAGTATCTGAACCTAAAAACAAAGAACTTCTTGCAAATCTTGGAAAAATTTACAATCTTCCTCAAAACAAATTAAATGTGACACCTGCTGTATTTATTGGAAAAAGTGCATTTGTAAGAGAAGAGGCTTATAAGAATTTGGAAAATGCAATTAAAAACTTAAATTATGAGGATAATGCCTTCCTTGAAGAAACTCTATTAAAGGCAAAGGGTGAAAATTCTCAATTGGTGCAGCTTTTTCAAAAATTTGGCATCTTAACGGTAATCGGTGCAGGTCTCATTGATGGGTATAATCCTTGTGCTATAACAGTTTTGATATTCTTTATTTCTCTTCTTGCACTTAGAAAAAAAGATAGGCGCGAAATTCTTCTTGTAGGTGTCCTTTTTACTTTAGGTATTGGTGTATCTTATCTTCTTTTAGGTATTGGACTTTTTGAGTTAATATCAAGGTGGAAATACTTTGACTATATCGCAAAATACGTGTATCTTGGAACTACAATTGTTACGTTTGTGCTTGTTGTATTAAACTTCTTTGATTATTTAAAGGCAAAAAGGGGAGACACGAAAGGTATGGTGCTACAACTTTCCACAACTGAGAAAAAGACAATTCACACATTGCTTAGAAATCCAAAAGTTCTAACTGAATTTATTTTTGCCTTTTTAGTTGCCTTTCCTGTTTCAATTGTTGAGTTTTCATGCACAGGGCAAACATATCTTCCAACGATTGTTTATATTTTCGGATTGGACTACCTCAAAGCAAAAGCACTTTTTTATCTTATTCTTTACAACTTTATGTTTGTTTTGCCTTTGATTGTTATTACATATGCTGCCTATAGAGGATCAAATTCTCAAAAAATTTCAAAATGGTTTACAGACAATTTAAGCACTATTAAACTTTTAACTGGCTTGTTGTTTCTTGTTCTATTTGGATATTTAATGCTTAAGACTTTGTCTCTTTTTAACTTAATAAGTGTGAGATTTTAGATATTGCTATTTAATGAGGAAGTTGAGATTTCAGTTTGGGGTGCAACTCTTGTTGTGCCCTTTTTGTAGATTATCTTTGAGCCATGATTAATGATGCGTGAAGCTTCGAGGAGTTCCGCAAAGCTCAACGGTTCAACCTTATAGGCAGGCGCACGGATAACAGTATTTATATGAATCTTGTCTGGTTTTATCATTGAAAGAGCATTGTAAAGATTTAAGTAATTTTGGATTGTATTATTAATACCTTTGACAAGAAGAATCTCAATCCAAAGTTCGTGAGTAAACATTTTTCTAAATTCAACGATGCCTGAAATGACATCTTGAACCTTTATATCTGGATGATTAAGGCTTATTTTTTCATAGGTTTCTTGGTCGGTTGCGTTTAAGGTGAATTTTACAATATCTGCATTTAATAGGTCCATTTTTACATCATCTCTTGTAATTAGAGATCCGTTTGAAAGCACTGCAATGGAAATATTAGTCATCTTTTTTATCTCTTTTATGATATACCCAAGTCTTATGTGAAGTGTAGGCTCTCCAAGACCAGAGAAAGTAATATGGTCAATTTTTGTTGTGTTTTTACTTAAGAAATCTTTTAATTCTTCAAGAATTGCTTCCGCAGGGATATACTCTTTTCGCTCAGTTGTAAGAAGTGTGGTTTTACCAACTTCGCAGTAAATACAGTTAAAACTGCATACCTTGTGAGGCACTGTGGTCACCCCAAGAGAGACCCCTAATCTCCTTGAAGTTATAGGTCCATAAATGTATCTGTATGCCAACTCTTCATTCCCCTCTAATTTATTCTCAAACGATATGAATTGTATATAATTTTTCGATCCTGTCAATAGATTTTTGGGGGAATTTTTCCATTTTTTGAAAAATTTATTAAAATAAGATTAATATTAGTTTTTATTTGATTTTTACGGTAAATGCTTTTAAATTTTGAATATAAATGCATTTGTAGTATAATAAAAATCTAGATTGAACATGATGAATATTGCGACTTTAAAAGATAAAAACATTTTTAGACGAATAAGAGATAGGTTTTTTATACATTTTCCTTCTTTTAAATATAGGAATTTCAGGTTGTTTTTCTTTGGGCAGGTTATTTCTGTCATTGGAACATGGATGCAATCGACTGCTCAAAGCTGGCTTGTTTTACAGATAACAAATTCTCCTTTTAAACTTGGCCTTCTTTCTGCGGTTCAATTTCTTCCTGCGCTATTCTTATCGCTTTATGCAGGAGTTATAATTGATAAATTTTCAAAGAAGAAAATTCTTATTTTTACTCAGAGCTCTTTAGCAATTCTTGCATTTGTATTAGGGCTTCTTGTTACGTTAAAAGTTGTTCAATACTATCAAATTCTAATAATTGCTTTTTTGTCTGGACTTGTTAACACAATAGATATGCCAGCAAGACAATCTTTTTATATTGAGCTTGTGGATAAAGAACACCTTATGAACGCAATTTCTTTAAATTCGTCTGCCTTTAATCTTGCAAGAATAATAGGTCCGGGTATTGCGGGAATACTTATAGGAGCTGTAGGTTATTCTTTGAGTTTTTACCTTAATGCTATAAGTTTTGTCCCCGTTATCGTTGCGATTTTCTTCGTCGTTGAAAGAACTATAAGACCAGGAAGATTTAGCCTTAGAGATCTCGAGCATGTTAATAAAGATGCCATAGAAGGCTTAAAATATATTCTCAAAATCCCTATAATCCTTATTATTTTTGCGCTTTTTATAGTCGTTAATGTTTTTGGTCTTAACTTTAACGTACTTGTTCCAACACTTGTAAAGCAAGTTTTTAAGCTACAATCAACAGATTACGGGTTCCTTATGTCGATGATGGGTGTTGGCGCTTTGACAGGTTCTCTTTTTCTTGCAGTTATAAGTTATAAAGGAGTAAAGCATTTCTATCTTTTTGGTGGTGCATTAGTGCTGGGACTAACGCTTCTTTTAACAGGACTTTTTCCGAATTATTACCTCACGATTGCCTTTACAACTCTCTCTGGGTTTTCGATGGTTTTGTTCCTGAATACAGCAAATACGCTTCTTCAGATGGAATCATCAGAGGAATTTAGAGGGCGGGTCATGAGCATTTATTCTCTTATTTTCCTGGGGTTTACGCCGTTTGGAGCACTTCTTACGGGAACCCTGAGTGAGAAAATTTCAGTGCAGTTTACATATTCACTTGTTGGCATGATAGTCACTATAACAACGTTAATTGTGTATTTTTTAGGTTATAGAAGAGTGTTTGGAAGAGAAGAATTACATGTAAGAAGGGTATCCGGTTCTTACGAAGGAAATTTTCCTAAGAAATGAAAAAGAATTTACGGCTTCTTTACGACTTTTTTATCATAGGGCTCTTTACGATAGGCGGAGGTTATGCAATGATACCGCTTATGAGACAAACTTTCGTGAACACAAGAAAGTATTTAACAGAAGATGAGTTTTTGGAAATGCTTGCAATTTCTCAAATAACCCCTGGACCAATTGCAATTAACATGGCAACATTTATTGGATATCGAGAGGGAGGGCTTTTGGGCTCTTCTTTGGCAACTCTCGGAGTTGTGCTTCCTTCCTTTATTATCATTCTTCTAATATCAATGTTTTTTACAAACTTAACACAAATCCCACAAGTACAAAAGTTTTTCATAGGTATATTAACAGGTGTTGTTGGTGAGATTACTTATATTACTTTCGACATTTTCAAGAAGGCGAACAAAGATATATTTTATATTGCACTTCTTTTGCTTTCGCTTGTAGAGCTTTTTATACTAAAAATAAATCCCATTTATGTGATTCTTATTGGTGGAGCTCTTGGTATAATATTTGGAAAGTTTTTCGAGGATAACAATGGTGCTTCTTCTTAGGTTGTTTATCGAGTTTTTTAAAATAGGAATTGTTACCTTTGGTGGGGGACAGGCAATGCTTCCATTGCTTCAACACTCCTTTGTAACGGAACTTCATTGGATTACTCAAGAGCGCTTCCTCTATTTTGTTTCTGTTGCAGAGGTTACGCCTGGACCTGTTGCGCTAAATATGTCAACATTTATTGGATATGAACTAAGTGGCGTTATTGGTTCTGCTTTTGCAACTCTCGGTGTTGTAATGCCATCATTTTTAGTAATTCTTGCTGTTGCGCATTTTGAGAAGAAGTTTAAGGAAAATGTAATTTATAAGAGGTTTATGCTTGGCGTAAAGCCAGTTATAATAGCTCTTCTTATAAATGCAATATATCTTATTGTCAATCGTGGATTTGTTGGATTTATCCCGTATATTATGGCAATTGTAAGCCTTGCTGTGTTTATTCTCTATAAGAAGTCACCTGTTTTAATTCTCCTTATTGCAGGAGTTATTGGAGTATTTGTTTTAAGATAGAGTTTGTATAACCGCAATTTCAATTGTATGCGTTTTTTGAGTATTTTAGAAATCTTATAAATTTACCGTATAGGGTGTCCTATTCGCCCCAAATCCTTTAAAACCATTGATTTTATGAGGTTTTTAATTTTTTGTATTCTCGAAAATTACCCCTCTAAAACCCGCATAGTTCCGTTAAGGGTGCATAAATATTGATTTAAAAGCATGCGTTTATTTAGATTTAGAGCGTCATCTTTACCCTAAAATGGGTTAAAGTACTTACGAATAAATTTTTGCTTCTTGTAGCGCACGTATTTAAGACCTAAAAACTGCTTGTAATTTGCTGGATTTTTAAATGTAAATTTTTAGCCAAGTGCTCTTTCACATGATTTTTAAAAGATTCAATGCTTATACTTGGGTTTAGCTCCTTTAAATTTGTTACTTCACTTTTAATGCTTTTTACAAAACGTTTTTCATTTGCTTCATAAGGACGCCCTTGAAGGATTTTGTTAAGAATATTAAGATCTGCGTTTACAAGAACCGAAATGTGATACAAAAAATTCTTTGATACAGCCACACTTGATCCTGCAACCTTCTTACCTTTTACAAATATCCCATTTCTCTCGTTTATAATCGTCGATTCATGAGTTTCCTTTTCAATTACTTCGCTAATTAGACTTGTAAGATATCGTGTCTCATCAATTATATAACTTGAGAATAGTTTTAGCTCCTTTTCTTTTACTATTGTTATGTTTAGGACACCTTCATCATGATAAACTGCACCGCCACCTGAAAGTCTTCTTAAAATTTGGATATTTAAACTTTTTGCAAGAGGAAGATTCACCTCGTACTCTTCTTTTTGGAACTTTCCGATTATAACAGAAGGAGCGTTGACCCAAAACCTTAAAATTATTTTTCCATTAAGGGAACTTTCGAAAAGTTCTTTTTCTTCTTTCAAGTTAATAAGGGGGTCTTTTGTATTACTTTCGATAATTTCAACTTTGTTTATTACTGAAAATCCCATTTTTAATGCCTTCAGCAATAGCTTTTCTAAAATTAAGTACCTTTGGTCCATTTAACAATAGACTTATCTCAACTTCAGTATCTTTAAAAAGCTCTATTTTCCTTTCCCCATCAAGTACTATCGTACCTCTTTCTACAAACATCTTTATTGGATTGTTTTCTTTAATTATACCTTTTTCTTTTATGGAAGTTTTTGCTAATTTTCCAGGCGCAATTGGAAAAATAACCTCTTCGCCCTCGCCTAAAATTACATAACCACCAAAAGGGTCATCTCTATGAATTGGATTTTTGAAAGCAACCAGTGATGAAAAACCAATGCTTGTTACCTCGGCTCTCGTAACAAAAACTGCTATAATTGATTTTTCATTCCATATTGCTTTTGAGCCAATAAATTGCTCTTTTGAAATTGCAAAGTCGATGAGTGCTATATCTGAATTGTTATTGAATTTTATGTTAAGTAGTTTTTCTCTTCTCAAATTTTTTTCTTTTTCTATACTTGTAAGATAGGAAATTATCGCAAGTGCAACTGTGGTGCCTTCAATCATCTCTGGAAAAACATTATTAGTACCGGTTGAAATTGGTGCAAGAGGGACGGGGTCTTCCATATTAAGCCCTTTAACCACGGCTCTGTTAGTTCCATCACCCCCAAGGACAAGAATAATATCAACAATATTTTGCATTATCTTTGAAGCATTTGTACTATCTACTTCATCAAAGGTATAATTCATTTCTATGGGAATTATCTTAAGATTTGATGCTTTAATTCTTGAAGCCGCCTTCTTTACGATGCCATAAGCATCTTCCATATAATAAATTTCTTCAATGTTAAAGAAGTTAAAGACAGAAAGAATTCTTTCAATGATATTTACCTTCTCTTCATTGTCAAAAACAGAAGCTTTTGAAGTGAGTCTCCTTATATCCTTTCCTGATTGTGGATTTGCAATAATTCCAACTTTTCCTTTCATATGTAAAATTATAAAGAAAAATTAACAATTTGCAAAAAATTTTAAAAAACGTAAAATATTTTTATGGATGGCAAAATAAAGGAAAAAATTTTGACAGTTTCTTATTTTGATCTTGAAACAAGAAGAAAAGAATATAGTTTGTATATTTCTGTTTTAAAAGAGATATTTTCATCTTTCTCAAAAGATACTCCAATTACTATATCTTTTGTTGATAAAGAAGGTGTTGTGCTTTTTGTTGCAGGGAATGCCAAAGATTCGGAAATTTTTGAGGGATTGGTATTCAATGAAACTCTTGGAAAGACTGCGATTAGAAACGCATTAGAAGAAAAATTGCCAAGTGAAGTGAAAGGAAAGGAACATACTAACCCAAGATTTTATGAGTGGTCATGTAGCGCTGTGCCTATTTTTGAGAGTGAGAAACTTATTGGTGTAGTTGGTGTTTCTTCGCGTGTCGATATTTATCCAAAATTCGCTCTTGAAATTGCAAAACTTATTGCAAATAGTGTTACAAAGCAAGTTCTACTCAGTAAGGCCTTTAAAGAAATGAATATATCAAAAAAATTCATTCAGTTTTTTGCCGAAGGAAATAAAGATGGAGTATTAATTTTGGATAAGAATGCGGATGTTGTTTATATTAATTCGACTGGTGCTTCAATTTTACACATAAATCAACAGGAAGCAATTGGAAAAAATGTTACAGACATTGTAGATTTTACACCTGTTATTTTAGAGGTTTTTAAAACTCATAAGGGTTATACTGACAGGGAATTTATAATAGAGAGTCCTTCAAGAGGAACACTTCATTTTGTAAAAACTGCAGTCGTACTTCAAGATGAAAATGGCGAATTTGCAGGTGTAGTTGATTTCTTTAGAGAGATAGAAAAGGTTAGAAAATTTGTAACCACATTCATTGGCGCAGAAGCGCGTTTTACCTTTGATGATATTAAAGGGAAAAGTCCAAAGCTCATTGAAGCAATTAGAATTGCAAATGTTGCTGCACATTCTAACGCCTCTGTTTTAATAACAGGTGAAACAGGCACCGGAAAAGAAATGTTTGCTCAGGCAATTCACTTTCAGAGTTCAAGAAGCAAAGGACCTTTTGTTGCTATAAATTGTTCTGCTATACCACAGGAGCTTGCTGAAAGCGAGTTTTTTGGTTATGAAGGAGGATCATTTACTGATGCAGATAGAAAAGGTCGTCCTGGCAAATTTGAACTTGCAAATGGTGGAACTCTGTTTTTAGACGAAGTTGGTGATCTTCCTCTATCTTTGCAACCTAAGATTTTGAGAGCACTTGAAGATAAAGTTATCACAAGAGTAGGTGGAACAAAATCCATCAAAATTGATGTACGTATAATCGCAGCCACTAACAAAAATCTTGAGGAACTTATTGATAGGGGCTTGTTTAGAAGAGATCTATATTACAGAATAAATGTAATAGAGATTGAAATCCCACCTCTTCGTGAAAGAAAGGAAGATATCGAAGTACTCGTTAATTATTTCATTGAAAGACTTTCAAAATCACTCAATAAGCCGATTAGAGGGTATGATATGAGTTTTATAGAACCCCTTTTAAAATACGATTTTCCAGGAAATGTAAGAGAATTGCAGAATATAATTGAGAGAGCTATTGTTACAGCAGACTCTGATATATTAACTGGTAAATATCTTCCAAAAGATATATTTAATCAGTCCTCAAATATTTTAACTAATACATCATATTCATTTAATGAGGTTAAAAAGCAGTTTATTGAGAAAATTTTAATTGAAACAAACTACAATATAACAGAAACTGCAAAGCGTTTGGGTGTATCACGACCTACTCTTTATAAGCTTATAAAAATGTTTAACATAGTAGTTCCTTAATCTGTTAACTACATTTACAATAATCATATCTTTTTGTTAAAAAATTTTACATTTTAAATGCACTCCTGTTGTTTAAAGTTAAATTTTAATTAATTTCTCACTTTGGCACGATTTTTGCATTTAGTAAGTGAGAAAAGAAATAAGAATTTAGGAATGGTGAAAAAATGAGAAGATTGTGTATGGAGTATAATTTACCGCGGTGTCTGAGTAACTCTGAAAAAAGTATGTTTCCAGACATCTTTTTAACTTTGATGCTGTTACTTTTTTCGATTTTATCTTGTGGAGTTCTATTGCGGGAAAAAGAGTTCTTAAAGATTGTCTTTTCTTAATGGATTAATAAAAATATTAGTTTGAAAGGAGGAAAGATGGAGTTACCAAAAGAACTGTTGGTGAAATTTTATAAGGACATGGTGCGCATTCGGACATTTGAGCTAAAGGCTGAAGAACTGTTTTTACAAGGAAAACTTCCAGGTTTTATTCATCTCTACATTGGAGAAGAAGCTATTGCAGTTGGAGCAATGGCTAATCTGAGGGTTGAGGATTACATTACTTCTACTCATAGAGGTCACGGGCATATGATTGCAAAGGGTGCTTCTATGAGAAAAATGATGGCAGAGTTATACGGTAAAAAGCACGGTTATTGTAAAGGAAAAGGTGGGTCAATGCACATTGCTGATGTATCTATTGGTGTGCTTGGAGCAAACGGTGAAGTTGGTGGTGGTTTACCTATTGCAGTAGGTGCGGGAATGGCAATCAAATTACAAAAAAAGGATAATGTCGTAATTTCTTTCTTTGGGGATGGCGCCTCAAATAGGGGTGCCTTTCATGAGGCTCTTAATTGGGCGTCAGTTTTTAAACTTCCTGTAATTTTCTTAAATGAGAATAACCAATTTGCTTCAACGGAGCGAGTACAGGAAACCACCTCTGTTGAAAACATTTCTGATAGAGCAGTGGGTTACAATATGCCTGGAGTTTCAATTGATGGAAATGATGTAATAGCAGTTTACGAGACAGTTAAAGAGGCGGTTGAAAGAGCAAGAAATGGTGGTGGACCTACTTTGATAGAGGCGAAAACTTACCGTCTTAAGGGACACTTTGTTGGTGATCCACAGCTCTATAGAACGAAAGAGGAAGTAGACCAAAGATGGCCAAATGAGCCGATATCCAGATTTGAAAGAAAGCTTATTGAGGGTGGGTATCTTACAGAAAAAGAAAAAGAACAAATTTGGTATGATGCAAAGGCTGAAGTAGAAGACTCAGTCCAGTTTGCAGAACAAGATGAGTACCCAGCGCCCGAGGAAGCTCTTGAAGATCTTTTTGAAGATAGTACAAATTGTCTTTACTAATAGGAGGCTTGTATGAGAGAAATTACATTTTCAGAAGCTTTAGGTGAAGCAATCTTAGAGGAGATGTCAAGAGATCCTACTATATTCACCTATGGAGAGGATATTGCAAAACAGGGTGGTATTTTTGGAGCATATAAGCCTATTCTTGGTAAATATCAGGATAGAATTATTGATACCCCAATCTCAGAAGAGGTAATTTTTGGATCTGCGTTGGGTGCTTCACTTGCTGGCATGAGACCTGTTGCTGAGTTTCATTTTGCAGATTTCCTTTTTACAGGTATGGCTGCGATTGCAAACCAGATAATGAAATTTAAGTATATGACGGGCGGTCAAGGAAAAATACATCTTATACTAAGAGGTCCCGATGGAATTTCAAAATCTGCAGCAGCACAGCATTCTGAATCAATAGAGACAATTTTTATGCATATTCCTGGAATAAAGGTTATAATACCTTCAACTCCTTATGATATGAAAGGTCTTTTTAAAACTGCGCTCAGAGCAGATGATCCCGTTATCTGCTTTGAACACAAGATGCTTTATAAAATGAAAGGACCTGTTCCTGAGGAAGAATACTATATTCCATTCGGTGTTGCTGACGTTAAAAAGGAAGGAAAAGATGTAACTGTTATCGCGACTTCAAGAATGGTTCATGAGTCGCTTGCTGCTTCGGAGGAACTGGAAAAGGAGGGGATAAGTGTTGAAGTTATTGATTTAAGGACACTTGTGCCCTGGGATAAGGAAACAGTCTTTAAATCCGTCAAGAAGACTCATAAGGTTGTTATAGCTCATGAAACATGGCGAAGAGCAGGGTGGGGCGCTGAAATTGCTGCAACAATCCAAGAGGAACTTTTTGATTATCTCGATGCCCCCATTAGAAGAGTTGGTGCAAAAAACGTTCATATTCCTTTTTCACCTCCTTTACAAGACTTTGTGATTCCTGATAAAAATAGCGTAATTGAAGCAGTAAGGAGTGTGCTTTGATGTTTGAGATAAGAATGCCCAAGTTTGGGCTCTCAATGGAAGAGGGTACAATAACAAAATGGTACAAACAAGTTGGTGATTATGTCAAAAAGGGCGAGCCTCTTGTAGAAGTTGAATCAGAGAAAATCATTAATACACTCGAATCTCCATTTGAGGGATTTCTAAAGGTCATAAAGGTTAAAGAGGGCGAAAGCGCAAAAGTTGGAGATGTTATTGCTATACTTGGCGAAGAGAAGGAAACTATCCAACCAGAAATTATACAAGAGACAAAATCTGGATCAAAAGAAGAGGTTATAGTTGAAGAAACTCATCATATACAAAAGGAAGTCAAGGAAGACTTAATATTAGCCTCTCCTGCGGCAAAAAGGCTTGCAAGAGAACATAATATAGACCTTACACAAATTAAAGGAACCGGTCCTTCTGGAAGAATTGTTGAAAGTGATGTGCTTGCTTTTATTGAAAGCATGAAAGAAATAAAACCAACTTCCAAAAAATTACCTATTGATCCTGTTAGGAAGAGGATTATAGACAACCTTGTTAAGTCTTATAAAGAATCAGTTCTTGTAACAAACATTACGAAAATTGATTTAACAAATCTATTAAGACTAAAGGAAAATTTTCCTGGTATAACACTTACTGTATTTTTTGTAAAGATAGTATCAGAGGTTTTGAAGGAATTTCCGAAGTTTAATTCCCATTTTGATGGGGTTGAGTTGGAGATTTTTGACGCAGTAAATATTGGTGTTGCATTCGATACTGATAAAGGACTTGTAGTACCTGTAATTAAAGATGTGGGTAATAAATCACTAAGGGATATAGCCAATGAACTTGATAATCTCAAGAACAGAGTCAAGGAAGATGCCTTGAAAGTAGATGATTTAACAGGTTCTACTTTTACTATAACCAATCTTGGAATGATGAGAACAGACTTTTTTACACCTGTTTTAAATGGTAAAGAGGTTGCAATTCTCGGTATTGGAAGAGTTTTAAAAGAACCTGTTATCATCGAAAACCAGATAGTTGTAAGAGAATTTGCATACTTTAGTTTGTCTTATGATCACAGAATTGTGGATGGTGCAGACGCTGCAAGATTTTTAGGGAAACTTGCCGAGTATATTGAGCAAGAGAGTAATTTACAAAAATTAAATAAAATTTAAAAGAGGAGGTAAAGTATGAAGAAAGTAGTAGCAATCTTTTTAGTTGTAGCATTTATGTTTGGCTTTGTACGTTTTAGCCCTGCGATTGCTGCATCTCAAGTTGTAATCAAAATGACTATTGGTAATCCTAAGGCTTATGTTGATTCAAAAGTTGTAACTCTTGATTCTCCTCCAATCATTGAGAATGGAAGGACGCTTGTCCCATTTAGATTTATTGGAGAATCTATTGGTGCAAATATTGGTTGGGATGGAACAAAGAAAGAAGTGAGCTATGTGTTTGGGGATATAAACCTTAAACTTACCATTGGTTCTAATAAAGCTGTAGTGAATAATGTTATTAACATGCTTGACGTTCCCCCAAAGATTGTTTCTGGGAGGACACTTGTTCCTGTAAGATTTGTAACTGAGACGCTTGGAGCAAAGGTCGGTTGGGATGCAAATACAAGAACTGTAACTATTACTGCCTCAACAACACCGCCAAAAATTACTTTTAAGCCAAAAGCGGAGTATACGATGCAGGTAAATGTTGGTCCTGCTTTTGATTGGGGAAAGGGCGCTCAAAAATGGGCTGATCTTGTAAAAGAGAGGACAAATGGTCTTATAAATATCAAGCCTTATTTTGGAAGTTCTTTACTTCAGGGAAAACAAACTAACTGGTTCCAAGCAGTATCTGAGGGAAGCATTGATTTTGTAATGGATTCAACAATTAATGCTTCTGGTGTGGTGCAATCTCTCAACCTTTTCTCATTGCCATTCTTTATAAATACATATGAGAATGTGGATAAAATAGAAAATGGTACTGCAGGTAAAATGATTATTGATCAAATGGAAAAACTTGGGGTTGTTCATCTTGCCTGGGGAGAAAATGGTTTTAGGCAGCTTACTAATAGCAAACGACCAATAAAGACACCAGAGGATATGAGAGGACTCAAATTTAGGGTAGTTGGCTCTCCTATATTTGTTGATATCTTTAAAACTCTTGGTGCAGATGCTGTTTCTATGAACTGGGGCGATGCAGTTACGGCATTCCAACAAGGTGCAGTTGATGGTCAAGAGAACCCATATGGTGTTTTGATTCCCGTTCAAATTTGGCAGTATCACAAATATCTTACAAACTGGAATTATGTAATTGATCCTCTTATTCTTGGCGTAAGCAAACAAACCTGGGATAAATTCCCTCCTTATATACAGAAAGCAATTAAAGATTCTGCTCTTGAAGCTGCAGAATGGGAAAAGGCTATGGTAAGGCGTGGTCTTGATGGGTTTATTTCTATAAATATATTGAAGAACAAATTTGGTGACACCCCTAATATACTTGATATGGTAGGTTATGTAAGAAGTAAGGGCATGCAGATTATTGATTTAACACCAGAGGAAAGACAGCAATTCATTAACGCAACCAAATCTATTTACGATAAGTGGATTCCAATAATTGGAAATGATATTTATAACGCTGCTTTAAAGGATATGGGTAAATAAACACAAGGGAGGTGTAATCCCTCCCTTTTTAAATTTAAGGAGGTAAGGTGAAAGAGCTAAAGATAGAAGAGGTACTTGTCGTCATAATAATAAGCATAATGGCTATCTTGGCATTCATAAACGTTCTAAGTAGATTTATATTCCACATATCATTTGCTGCAACAGAAGAAATTGAAATAAATATGTTTGTTTGGATAACCGTTCTTGGTATTGCAATGGCTTTTGAGAAAGGTTCGCACCTTGGAATGAATCTTGTGTTTGATAAATTTCCAAAAACACTTAAGTTAATTGCTGTTATTATTTCATCTCTTCTTGCAATATGGCTATTTGCAACCGTAGATTATTATGCAATAAAGGATGTGATAAGAGATTTAACGCTTTATCATTCTCGTTCTGAAGCACTCAACATTCCTGTTTGGATATACACAATCGGCACCCCTATATTTTCGATCTTTGTATTTAAAAGCATAATTGTTTTCACGGTTAAAAATATAAGTGCGATTGTCGGAGGCGCAAAATGAGTCCAGCATTAATCTTATTTGGTTTATTTATACTTCTTATCGTTATAGGTGCGCCAATAGGTACTGCAGTTGGAGTTGCTGGTGTTTTTGGAATCCTAAGGTACGACCTTGGTGTAACTATGATCGCCAAAAATTTTATTGCAGGTATTGCTAAGTTTCCTCTTATTGCTATACCCTTCTTTGTTCTTGAAGGTGAGTTACTTGCAAAAGGGGGTCTTGCTAAAAAGATATCTGATTTTATTATAATTCTTGTTGGAAGAGCTCGTGGTGGACTTGCGATTGCTGCGGTTGCTACTGCTGCTTTCTGGGGATCTATCTCTGGGTCAGGACCTGCAACAGCTGCAGCCATTGGGTTAATTTTTATTCCTTCAATGATTGAGCAGGGATATCTTGATACATTTGCTGCATCAGTTGTTGCAGCATCAAGCGGACTTGCAATTATTATCCCACCAAGCATTGCCTTCATCGTATATGGAAATATAACAGGAGTCTCGATTGGCGCTCTCTTTTTGGGTGGAATTCTCCCTGGACTTGTTATGATGGGATTTTTTATGATAATAACATACATTATTTCCAGAAAAAGAAACTATCGTGGAATTAGAGAAAGAGGAAGCCTAAAAGAGATATGGAATGCCTTTAAAGAAGCTATATGGGCAATTCTTGCTCCAGTTATTATTCTTGGTTCAATTTATGCAGGAATTGCAACACCAACTGAGTCGGCTGTTATTTCAGTTTTTTATAGTTTGTTTGTGGGGCTTTTTGTTTATAAGAGCCTCGGTAGAAAAGAGATAATCGACTCTCTAATAGGAACAGCAGTTACCTCAGCTGTTGTTATGTTTGTTGTAACATTTGCTGGAATTTTTTCAGTAACCGAAGCTACACTTGGTATTATTGATGCGGCAGGAAATTTTGTCATTAGTGTTGCAAAAAGCCCGATTGCTTTTCTTTTATTAGTGGATTTGGTTCTATTTATTGCCGGGTTTTTCTTGGATGCTATTTCAATTCTTTATGTTATTATGCCAATTTTCTTGCCTGTTCTTCAGGCATTTAAAATTGATCCGCTCTTCTTTGGTGTAGTAGCAACTGTTGCTCTTGCCATTGGTCAGATTACACCACCTGTTGCAGTTAATCTTTATGTAGTGTCAAATCTTATTAAGAAACCTCTTGACCAAACCTCAAAAGAAATTTGGCCATTTGTTGCTTTTGCAATAATAGGTTTGCTTTTAATTACATTTGTACCGAAACTTTCTCTTTTAATCCCTATTGCTTCTAAACTCTATACTCCATAAGTATTTCGAATTTGGGTTTTTATGCCTCGAAGGTTGACTTCGGGGCAATTTTTATTTCGCATAGAGTTAAACTTCTTGTTTGAATTATTTGGAAATTTTGGAATTTTTGTGTAAAATAGCAAAAAGTTTAGTGGAAGGTGAAATATGATTAGAAATTTAGGATTAGATAAGATAAAGGAGATTTTACCGCATAGGGAACCGTTTCTCTTCGTGGATGAAATTTTGGAAGTTGAGCCTGGAGAGAAAGCGATTGGAAAAAGGACATTTACGCAAAAAGATTTCTTTTTTGAAGGACACTTTCCTGGTTTTCCAATTGTTCCTGGTGTTATTTTGGTTGAATTTTCTGCGCAGGTTTCTGCCTTTATGATTCTTCTTAAAGAGGAATACAAAGATCTTTTTGGATATCTTGTAGGAATTGATGATTTTAGATTTGTTAATAAAGTTAAGGAAAACGACACTGTCATTGCAAGATGTGAAATGCTTGATTTTAGGCATAATATTGCAAGAAGCAAGGTTGAGTTATTCGTGAGTGACAAACTTGTTGCAAAGGGCATTATCAAGGCATTCTTTACAAATAAAAATTCATTAGGAGGTGCATTTTGAAGGTAGGGATACTTGGGCTTGGAAGTTATATTCCAGAGAAAGTTATAACAAATCACGACCTTGAAAAATTTCTTGACACATCTGATGAGTGGATTAGAACTCGCACTGGTATCGTTGAAAGACGTTTTGCAAACGAAAATGAGGCAACATCAGACCTTGCAACTGTTGCTGCAAAAAGAGCACTTGAAGATGCAAATTTAAAACCTCAGGATATTGACCTAATCATAGTTGGAACAAATTCACCAGATATGCTTTATCCTGCAACTGCTTGTCTTGTTCAGGACAAGATTGGTGCAGCAGGTAAGTGCGCTGCATTTGATCTTCAAGCTGGTTGCCCTGGGTTTGTATATGCAACAGTTGTTGGTGCGCAGTTTGTAAAGAGTGGAGCATACAAACATGTTCTTGTAATTGGTGCTGAAGTAATTACGCGTATGATGGACCCAACCGATAGGACTACCTATGTCCTTTTTGGTGATGGAGCAGGTGCTGTTGTCCTTGGTGAAGTTGAGGATGATAGAGGCATAATAGATTTTGAGTTGTATGCCGATGGCTCAATTGCAGAGCACCTTACCTTGCCTGCTGGTGGTTCAAGAAAACCGTTCTCAGAAGAAGTTCTCAAGGAAAGAAGTTATTTTACGAAAATGAACGGAGGCGAGGTGTTTAAATTTTCGGTAAGAGAAATCTCGAGGATCTCCAAAAAATTGCTTGATAAAACTGGTACAAAATTGGAAGATATAGACTGGTTTATTCCCCATCAGGCAAACTTGAGAATAATTCAGGCAGGTGCAGAAAAACTTGGTATTCCAATGGAAAAAGTTGTGGTTACGATTGATAAATTTGGAAACTCATCTGCTGCATCTATTCCTGTATCACTTGACACAATAAGAAAAGAAGGTAAACTTAAGAGAGGTAACTTGGTGCTCATGGTGTCGTTTGGTGCAGGTATGACATCAGGGGCAATCTTAATGAGGTGGTGAGGTATGATTGCATTTGTTTTTCCGGGACAAGGTTCGCAGTATGTGGGGATGAGTGCAAAAATCCCTGAAAGCTCAATCAAAAAGGAATTATTTAGCAAAGCATCAGAGATTTTAGGTTTTGATCTTTTGGAAATTTGCGAAAAAGGACCCCAAGAACTATTGACCTCAACTGACATTACTCAACCTGCTCTTTATACGGTATCTGCAATTTATGATCTGCTTCTTAAGGAAAAAGGAATAAAACCACAGGTCGTTTCTGGGCATAGCCTTGGTGAGTATTCGGCTCTATTTTCAGCGGAAGTTTTTTCTTTTGAAACGGGGCTTAAACTTGTGAGAACTCGTGGGTTACTTATGAAAAGTGCATCTTACGAGGCACCTGGAAAAATGCTTGCAGTGATTGGCCTTGATAAGGAAAAAATACAAAAAGTTCTTGATGAAGCTTCTAAAGTTGGTGTAATTGTTAACGCAAACTATAATGCCTTTGACCAAGTTGTCCTTTCTGGATCAGTTGAAGCAATTGCCGAGGCACAAAAAATTGCAAAAGAGCTTGGTGCACGTCTTGTAAAGCCGCTTGAAGTTTCTGCTGCATTTCACTCGCCTTTAATGGAGCCAGTTGTTCCTCATATGTCAAAAGCAATTGATGAAGCAGAATTTAAGACACCTTCAATTCCAATAATTCAAAATGTTACAGCAGAACCTGAAAGAGATGTGAGCCGAATAAAAGAAAACTTAAAGAAGCAATTAACAGGCTCAGTAAACTGGGTTGATTCGGTTTTAAAGATGGATTCAATGGGAGTAAAAGATTACTACGAAGTTGGACCTAAAAATGTTTTAAAAGGTCTCATTGAGAGAATTATTAAGGGCACAACTGTGAAACTTTCCGAGGAGGTTTTTAATGCTTGAGATAAATCTCAAGAATACAGTTTCAGTTGTAACAGGTGGTGGAAGAGGGATAGGGCGTGCAATTTCAATTGCTCTTGCAAAGGCGGGAAGTAGTGTTTCAATTATTTATACTTCAAGAGTTGACGATGCATTAAAAACAAAAAGCGAAATTGAATCCTTTGGTGGAGTTGCAGAGATTTTCCAATGCAATGTTGTTGATGAGGCTTCTTCTGAAAATGCAATCAGACAAATCATAGATAAGTTTGGAAGAATTGACGTTCTTGTAAATAATGCTGGCATTACTCGTGATACACTTCTTCTAAGGATGAGTGTTGATGATTGGGATGCAGTTTTAGACACAAATCTTAAGGGTGCATTTCTTATGACAAAGCACGCACTTAAATACATGATTAAGAATAATTCTGGGCGAATTATAAATATTGGTTCAATCGTTGGAATTACAGGAAATGTTGGACAGGCAAACTATGTTTCCTCTAAAGCAGGGCTTATTGGTTTTACGAAGGCAGTTGCGCTTGAATACGGTTCAAGAGGAATTACTTCAAATCTTGTTGCACCTGGTTATATTGAAACTGAAATGACAGAAAGATTACCTCAAAATGTAAAAGAAACCTATTTAAATAAGATTGTTTTGAAGAGAGCAGGTAAGCCTGAAGATATTGCAAATGTTGTTGTTTTCCTTGCTTCTCCTCTTGCAAGTTATATTACAGGAAGTGTTATAATTGTTGATGGTGGTTTGTCATTAACATAAAATTTAAATTTTAAGGAGGTTAGAAATGGAAGAAAGAGAAATTAGAGAAAAAGTTTTAAAGGTTGTAAAAGAGAAGTTAGGCGTGGAAGATGACAAAATTGTTGATTCTGCCGAATATGTAAAGGATCTTGGTGCAGATTCCCTTGCACTTGTTGACATTGCAATGGCTCTTGAAGATGAATTTGGCGTAAAGATCCCAGACGAAGACATTAATAAAATAACAACTATTGGTGCAACAATTTCATACATTAAGGAGCACTTAGGGTAGTATGGAAAAAGAAAGGGTTGTTATTACAGGTTTAGGAGTGGTATCTTCCATTGGAATTGGAATTAATGCATTTTTGGAAGGATTGCTTTCTCAAAAGTCTGGTGTTTCAAAGATTTCTTCCTTTGATGCATCTCAGATCTCTGTTCAAATAGGTGGCGAGATAAAGGACTTCAATCCCGAAAACTACCTTGATAAGAAAGAAGTTCCTCGCCTTGACAGAGTTCAGCACTTTGCATTTGCTGCAGCAAAAGAGGCAATTGAAGATGCAGGTATAGATACAAATGCTATTGACCCCGAAAGAGTTGGTGTTTATATAACTTCTGGGGTTGGCGGCATTATATCCCTTGAGCAGCAGATTCTTGTAAATAAAGAAAAGGGACCATCTCGTGTAAGCCCCTTCCTTATAACTCAGATGATTATTGATGCAATACCAGCATATGTTGCTCTTAAATATGGCTTCAAAGGTGAGACAAATGCTTCGGTTGCAGCATGTGCCTCCTCTGCAAAAACAATAGGACAAGCAATGCTTGCAATAGAAAGAGGGGATCTTGATATTGTTGTGACAGGTGGTGCTGAAGCTCCATTTACTCCAACTGCTGTTGCTGCATTTGCATCGATGCGTGCACTTTCAAAAAGAAATGATGACCCAGAACATGCTTCTCGTCCATTTGATAAAGAACGAGATGGTTTTGTAATGGGAGAGGGTGCAGGAATTCTCATCCTGGAATCTTTGAGCCATGCTAAAAAACGTGGTGCTAAAATCTACGCAGAGCTTGCAGGTTATGGTACTACAAATGATGCATATCATGTAACAGCACCAGATCCTTCGGCAAAGGAAGTTATTAGGGCAATGGAACTTGCTATGAAAAAGGCAGGGGTAAATAAGGAAGATGTAAATTATATAAATGCGCATGGTACTTCTACACCTCTTAACGATAAGAACGAAACCTTTGCGATTAAGCAGGTTTTCCAAGATCTTGCGTATAAAATCCCTGTAAGCTCTACAAAATCACAAACAGGACATTTGTTGGGAGCTGCGGCAGCCCTTGAATCTGTCGCAACGGTTCTTTCAATCCAAAAGGGGGTTATTTTCCCAACCATTAACTATGAGGTACCTGACCCAGAATGTGACTTAGATTATGTTCCCAATAAACCAAGAGAAGCAAACATTAAGGTTGCTTTAAAGAATTCTTTTGGATTTGGTGGGCACAACGTAGTACTTGTCTTTAAGAAATTTGAAGGATAAAACACTTCGCTGCTGACCAATTTTTCAATAGGAGGATTAGGGAGGTTAAGCCTCCCTAAAATTATTTTAAATGTGTTATAATTAAGCAAGGAGGTGGTTATTTTGGATTCATCTAAAAAAGATATTTTTACAATCCTCGTTGGTGGATCAGCAGGTAACGGGGTGAAAAAGATTGGTGCGGTTTTAAGTTCTTTCTTTTCAAACATGGGAAGATATGCCTTTGAAATGGAAGACTATCAGAGTCTAATTAAAGGTGGGCACAATTTTTGCGTTGTTTCTACATCAACAGAACCTATTTTTAGCCACTATGAGAAAAAGGATGTAATTGTTGCGTTAGATGAGAGAAGTTATAATAAGCACAAGGATGAGGCAAACAAAAATGGTGTTGTTGTGTATAATTCAGATCTTGTGAAAGAAGCCGAACAAAATCATATTGGCATTCCTCTTACAACTTTTGGAAGGAAGTATCCAAACCCAGAATTAAGGTTAGGTATCTCTGCATTATCAGTTCTTTTCGGTGTATTAGGTCTTTCAAAAGATGAACTTGCAAATCTCATAAAGGAAAATTTTAGAGATGTAGAAAATAATATTAGTTTTGCAAACGAAGTTTATGATTATTTTGTTTCGCACTTCAAAGGAGAACGTATTCAATTAGATAAAGGAAATAAGAGAATGCCTGTTGTATCTGGCAATGAAGCAATCCCTCTTGGTGCATATGCAGGTGGCCTTGATATGTTCTTTGCCTATCCTATGACTCCTGCTTCAACAATTTTGCATTTCCTTGCGGCACATACAAGGGATTTCGAGATTGGGGTAATGCATCCTGAAAATGAGATTGCGGTTATAAATATGGCAATAGGTGCTGCTTCTGTTGGTCTCAAAACAATGGTTGCTTCTTCTGGTGGAGGTTTTGCTCTTATGGAGGAAGCTTTATCTTTAGCAGGCATGACAGAAACTCCAATTTTGGCTGTTTTGTCATCAAGACCGGGTCCTTCAACGGGAGTGCCAACTTATACAGAACAAGGTGACCTTTATTTTGCTTTGAACCAGGGGCATGGTGAATTTCCGAAAATTGTTGCATCACCAGGAACACATGAGGAGGCATTCTATCTTGCATCCGAACTTTTGTCTCTTGCATGGGAATTTCAAACCGTTTCCATTCTTTTAACAGAAAAACATCTTTCAGAGAGTAGAAAAACATTTGAAATTGACCTCGATAAAGCGAGTTTTGCGGATTATTTTAAGCATACAGATGGTGAATATCTTAGATATAAACTAACAGATTCTGGAGTATCGCCATTACTTTTTCCACCCTCCCAAAGTGTAATTAAGTTTTCAAGTTATGAGCATGATGAATACGGACTTTCAACAGAGGATCCAGAGATGATAACAAAGATGCACGATAAAAGATTTAGGAAGTATAACTCAATCATCGAGAAATTTAAAAACCTGAAAACCGTTAATATTTATAATTCACATTTGGGTGATAATGCACCCATTATCTATACATATGGTTCAACAACTATGTCTGTTCTTGAAGCGCTCAAATTTGGAAAAATTGAAGCAAGAGTTGTTCAACCGATTTACCTTGAGCCATTTCCTTCTTGGGAATTTAAACAATTTAGTGGTGTAAAATCATGTGTTATAGAACAAAGCGTTATGGGATCCTTCGAAAAACTTCTTAAGGAGAAAACAGGCATTGAAGTTAATAGCCACATTAGGAAATATGACGGTAGGCCTTTTGAAGTTGAAAGCCTTGCAAAAGCAATAAAGGAGGCGTTATCATGAGCGTAAGAGATGAGCTTACAACATATGAAGAAAATACATGGTGTCCTGGTTGTGGTAATTTTGGAATATTTACTGCATTTAAAGGTGCAATAAAGGAATTAGAGAATAGAGGCGTTAAGAAATCCCATGTTTTAATTACTGCAGGTATTGGTTGCCATGGAAAAATCTTTGATTATTTGAATTTGAGTGGATTTTACTCCCTTCATGGACGGGCTGTTGCTACAGCGCAAGGAATGAAATTAGGAAATCCTGACTTATATGTTGTAGCCTTTGTTGGAGATGGCGATGCAATGGGTGAGGGGCTTGAACATGTCCTTTTTGCAGCAAAAAGGAACGCTGATATTACAATAATAATGCATAATAACGGTGTATATGGGCTTACAACGGGGCAATTTACCCCTGTTTCACCAAAAGGTTTCAAAGGACCTTCAACACCTTTTGGCTCGGTGGAAGAACCTCTCAATCCCATAAAATTGGTACTTGATGCTGGCGCTACATTTGTTGCAAGAGGATATTCTGCAAAAATAAAGGAATTGACGAATATTTTTGTTGAAGCAATACTTCACAAGGGATTTTCTTTTGTTGATGTGCTTCAACCATGCGTATCATTCAATGATACCTATGAACTTTACAATAAAAATACATTCTTTGTAGATAAGATTGCAACTACAAAAGAAGAGGCAATTGAGATCTCAAATGTTCAAGATAAAATTCCTCTTGGTATATTTTACAAGGAAGATAAGCCAGTTCATCATGAACTTCTTTTAGAGGGAAAAAATCTCTTTAAGGAAAGTTTAACAAAGGAAAAACGGCTTCAAAAGATTAGAGAATTCCTTAATATATAATAAAATCGTTCTATTGAAAAACTTTTAGGGCACAAAAGATTTGTGCCCTAATTTAAATTTCTATACAGCACAATATTTTTTTTCATAATTCCTTCATAATTGTAACTAAAATATAAAATAGAATTAATAAAAAATATTACCTTTAGGAGGTTAAAATGAAGAAAACATTTTTAGAAATTGGATCAATAATATTGGCTATTATGATTATATTTACAGGTTGTAGCAGTGCAAATTTGAATAGCGAAGGCTATGTAAATAATAACCTACCAATCAATTCAACTGAGGTTTCGGTTTCGCATACAACGACAACACAAACAACTACTGACCTTACCAATATAGAAAAGGATGGAATTCTATACATGGTTGAAGAGGAGAAACTTGCTCACGATGTATACTCATATCTATATGACTTATGGGGTTTAACAATATTCAAGAATATTCAAAGTTCTGAGCAAACTCACATGAACGAAGTTTTAGGACTTATTGAAAAGTATGGACTTGTTGCACCATCAACTCTTTATAAACAGGGAGTTTTTACAGACCCTCATCTTCAGCAGTTGTATAATGATTTAACCACACAAGGTTCTAAATCTATTGTTGATGCACTTAAGGTTGGTGCTCTTATAGAAGAAACCGATATTATTGACCTTAAATCTTATATTAATAATACAGACAAAAACGACATAAAAACTGTTTATACAAATCTTATGAATGGCTCAAAAAATCATCTTAGGGCTTTTGTTAGTCAACTGTCCTCAAATGGTGTTAAATATGCCCCTGTTCTTCTTTCGGTTGAAGAGTATAACGCAATAATTGAAACTTCAAATGGGAGTTCTAACGGTAAAGGAAATTTCGGTAAATCTGGAGGTCACTAATGGAAACAAGAAGGAGAATTCTTAATATAAACCTTCTTATAGTAAAAATTAAAGCAATACTTTCGACTCTTATTCTCCTTCTTTTTATACCTGTCACTTTTTCTGGGATTGGTCTTTACTTTGCACCTTCAGGTAGAATTGCAAGAATAACCAATTGGACTTTTTTAGGCTTTTCAAAAGAAAGTCTTGAGGCTATGCATAATGTTCCTGGAATGGTTTTTGGAGCTCTTGTTGTTATACATCTTTTACTGAACTTTAAAATTTACAAAAATGAGATAATTTGTTTAATAAGGACAAAAACTTAAATATAAGAAACTAAAAGATTTTTAATGGGCTCGATTTATAGAATCGAGCCCTATTTTTATAAATAGGTTTTTTTCTAATAATGCTCTTTAAAAAAGAAAAATTTTTTAACTTTATGGAACTTTTTTGAAATTGCCTGTATCTAATTAGTGGAGGTGAAGGAAATGAATAAAAAATTATTAGTATTATTTGTAGTAATTGCGATTTTGACAGTTGTTTTTATTGGTGGAAGAACCCTTCCGAAGGGTGTTGCAACTGCTGATTCTGATCCTATGAACCACACAATTTCTGTGACAGGGGAAGGTTATGTTGAAGTTGTGCCAGATGTTTCTTACCTTAATTTTGGAGTCTTCTTTGAAGATCCAGATCCAGCAAAAGCAATGGATGGACTTGCAATAAAGGCAAATGGAATTATGGATATCCTTTTGAAGCAAGGTATTGCAAAGGAGAAAATTAAAACAACAAATCTAAATCTCTCTCCTATTTATTCATACAATCCACAAACAGGCAAATCAACTCTTGAAGGCTATAGAGCATCTGAAAACTTTCTTGTTGAAACAAAGATAGAAGAAGTAGGTAGAATTCTAAGCGCCATTGTAAAAGCAGGTGTTAACGATATTGGTGGTATTTCTTTTGATGTCTCAAACAAAGAGGATCTTAAACTTAAAGCAATCGAGAATGCTATGCAAAATGCACGTGCAAAGGCTGACGCATCGTTAAAGAACACAAACTACAAAGTTACAGGTATTAAGTCTATTTCTATTGAATCTATAAATTATCCTCAGCCTATCTTTAAATCATTTATGGCAGGACAATCTGAAACTAATGTACCCGTCCAAGGCGGAACATTAAAGGTAAATGTTAATGTGCAGGTTGTATTTACGTTTGACTAAAATTTAGGAATTTTTTTTAAAGCCGGATTTCTATCCGGCTTTTTTAATTTTTACGAGGTTAAGTTCTATAAATGTCTTTAATTTCTTTAAAAACGTTATATAATCGATGTTTTCCTCTTTAAGTATTAAAGCAACAGGCATTCCTTTCCCGAGCTTACTTAAAAACTTTAAGTCACTTCCCGATATTGAAATAGATTCAAGATTTGTTTCGTGAGATAACTCAAATTCAGTATCATCAAAGATCTTGCTATTTAAGTCTGAAAGTTCTTCTTTTATTTTTAGTCCTTCTGTAATTAGGTCAAAAAATGGTTTTGAGATTGTTATATATTTAGAGTTTAACATTTCTTTGAATTCAAATGTGCCTTTTGCTTCGATGAAAGCTTCAAAAAGGGCATTTATTCCACGTTCATAGTGAGGAGAAAATGCATGGTATATGCTGTCTTTGTTAATATAAATTCCATACTGTCCGTGAGCGCCTTGAATATCAATTCTTCCAAATTTTTTCGATTGGTTTATAGCCTGCAGGAGTTCTTCAAGCGAAAAACTTTCAAGAGAACCTTTCATTAGACTCTTTTATGCCTCTTTTGAGTCCTCTATCTTGAAACGCCTTCTTTCTTTAAATTCTTCCCTTTTTCCGTTATTCCAATGCTGTACGGGTCTTAAATAACCAACAGGTCTTGACCAAATTTCACAACGAGTCCTTAACTCTTCTCTAATGATAGTGCCATCTTCAAGAACAAGGTCACCTTCTCTTAACACTTTCTCTTCCATCTCTTCCTCCTTCTTTTAAATTATATACAGAAATGTAAAAAAGAAAAAATTTTTAATCATTTAAAAAATTCTTAT
>PNIL01000003.1 GCA_002877955.1 Caldisericum exile
CTCAAAATGGTTGTCATTCCGAAGTGGCGAAGCCACGAGGAATCTCCGAAGTTAATCAAAAGACAAAGGTCTCCTTGAACTATTTAGAAAAGATACTCATCCTTCTATAAGTTTCTTACAATAATAAAAATTATGTTAGAATTTAGGATTTTTTTCTTCTAAAATAATTATTGCCCAGGAAAACCCGGGCAACTTTTTAGTCAATCGGTCAAACTATATAATTGTAACGTTGACAGCTTTTGCACCTTTATCAGTTTTTTCTACTTCGTACTCGACCTTGTCGCCTTCTTTTAAGGATCTAAAACCATTAGCCTTAATTGAAGAGTAGTGAACAAATAAGTCTTTGCTTCCATCATCTGGGACAATGAAACCAAATCCTTTCTGAGCGTTAAACCACTTGACTGTTCCTTTGAATCTTTCCATTCTTACTTACCAACCTTCTTAAAAAATTCTATCTTTTTATGATAGTAACCTATAATACACCTATTTCAGAAATTTGCAATGATAAATTCGCTCTTACCAAAAACATATCTTTCTTAGCTTTTGATTTATAAACGCTCTAACTGATTTTTATTAATTTTTCTTAACTTAAATAATATAGGCCATTTTGAATAAAACTAAAGAGGGCCGAATAGCCCCCTTTATTCAAATTTCAAATCTACGATTTGATCTAAATCGTATTCGATGAACCTAATACATCTCTAATCTTGTGTTTCACAAGATTCTTTATCTCATCTCTTGCTGGTCCAAGATACTTTCGTGGATCAAATTCTTCTGGATGGAGTGCAAAGATTTCTCTTATTGTTGCAGTCATCGCAAGTCTAAGGTCTGTATCAATGTTTATCTTTGTAATTCCCATTGTGGTTGCTTTCCTTAACATATCTTCAGGTACGCCTTTTGCATCTCCAATTTTTCCACCATACTTATTAATTTTTTCAACATACTGAGGAAGCACAGATGAAGCACCATGTAATACCAATGGGAATCCTGGAAGTCTCTTTGCAATTTCTTGAAGTCTTTCAAAATCAAGTTTTGGTTCCCCTTTGAATTTATATGCACCATGTGAAGTTCCAATTGCAATTGCAAGAGAATCAACGCCAGTCCTTTCAACAAATTCAACTGCCTTATCGGGATCTGTATAAACAGCCTCATCCGAAACGACATGCTCCTCAATTCCCTGGAGTTTTCCTAATTCACCCTCTACAACTACACCTTTTGAATGTGCATAATCAACAACCTTCTTAGTAAGGGCGACATTTTCCTCAAATGGCAGATGAGATCCATCGATCATAACAGATGTAAATCCTGCATCAATAACTTCTTTGCAAAGTTCAAACGAATCGCCATGATCAAGATGTACTGCAATGGGAATTTCAGGTGCATCAATTGTAGCTGCCTCAATGAGTTTCATAAGATAGACAAGCTTTGCATAATTTCTTGCACCCTTTGAGATTTGAAGAATTACAGGAGATCTTTCTTCCTTTGCTGCTTCAATTACACCTTGGAGAATCTCCATATTATTTACGTTAAATGCACCAATTGCATACTTTCCGTATGCCTTTTTAAATAGTTCATCAGTTCTTACTAACGGCATAATTCACCTCCTATGCTTCATTATATAGCATTTTTCTGTTCTTTGCTATATTCGAAATAGGAAAATTACTAAATATCTTAAAAAGTAATGCACCCTTGTTAGTAATGCCCCCTTGTTTATGAGTTTTTTCCCAAACCGTATCGGGTGAAAGTATCCAAGGCGTTCTTATTCCTATAAACCAATTTCTCTTGGCTTTATGAAGAACCATACCTATTGAGTAATACAGCATTTCACTTAACGTGTTAACAACTATATTAATGGGAAAATTTAAGCCGAGATTACAAAGTAAAAGAATAAGTAAAAAAATTAAGAAAAATGAGTTAAACACTATTTCTTTCTTACTGAGTGTTTAAGATAAACCTTTACAGGATAATAATAATTAAAGTGTTTTAAATTATATTTTAAAAAATTGCATTTTTACACAATTAAAACTATTCTTGTAATGCTTTTACACAAAACTCTATCTTTGACTAAAATCTCTTTGAGTTATTCAACTTTAAAATTAATTTAATCCAAAGTATTATAATTATTGAAGTGATTTTTGCCTTATAAAACAATCTTTTTGCAAAAAATTTTACCCTTCTTTTGCAAGAAATATAAGAACCCTCCTTGTAATGTTTTAAAATATGAATCACCAATATTCATAGGAAACACAAACTTTTATTGAAGGTCACCCAAAAATCATTACAAAGTATTCAATTTCCTTCATTTTGTTTAGCAAAGTTCTAAATTGTAGAATTGAAAAATGTCTTGACTTTGGCAACTTTATAGATATAATTATTACCAAGAAAATGCTATAAGGAGGTAAAAATGGGAAAAACGCTTAGAAAGATTCTTTTAGCAATGCTAACACTTATTGCGCTTGTTGGTTTTACTTCCTGCAAAAAGGAATCAAAATTACCTATTCTTATGTATGCTGGGGCTGGATTAAAAGGACCTGTCGATGAAATTGTTGATATCTATAACAAGAAGACTGGTATTACCGTAAATGTGATTTATGGAGGAAGCGGAACTTTGCTTGCTCAAATTGAAAACACGAAAAAGGGCGACATCTTTATGTGGGGAGGCTTAGATCACTACAAAAAGGCCGAAGAAAAAGGCTTTATAGAAAAGGGTGTAGAGTTTGTATATCACGAGCCTGTAATAGTTGTTAAAAAAGGAAACCCTAAGAATATAAGAGGTCTTCTTGATTTAAAATCTCCAGGCTTAAAGCTTGCTTTGGGTGATGAAACATCACTGTCAATTGGACCAATCACCAAAAAGATGTTTGAGAAGGCGGGAATATACAATGAGGTTTTAAAAAATGTTGTTGTAAGAGAAGGTACTGTCAACAAGCTGGTTCTCGATGTTGATACAACTGATATTGACGCATCAATCGTTTGGAAAACTGCCGAATCACAATTTGGTAAAAATGTAGAGGCAATCCCAATTGAGAAACAATATCTTATTGTAGAAAAAGTGCCAATTTCAATATTGAAGTTTTCAGAGAATAAAGAGGGGGCGGAAAAATTTATGAATTTCGTCCTTTCAGACGAAGGTATCAACATATTCAAGAAATATGGTTATGAAGTTATAAATAAATGAGGAAATTTGATTCAATAGCACAAATATTTTTGATAGTTTTTGTTATCATTGTTGTATCTGGCGTTTCTTCGCTCTTTTTAAGAGTTAATCCTTACATTTTGTTAAAAACTTTTAAGTCAAAGGAATTTCTATTTTCCTTAAAGTTTTCTTTGCTAACTTCTTCAATCTCGCTTTTAATATCACTTTTATTTTCAATTCCTATTGCCTATGTTCTTTCTAAAAACGATTTTTTGGGAAAGGAAATAATAAAGGATATAATGGATATTCCAATTTTTCTTCCTCCTCTTGTTTTGGGACTTGCATATTTGATTCTCTTTGGCGGGAAAGTTGGTTCATTGTTTGAGAAAATAGGTATTCAATTTCTTTTTTCGCCACTTGGTGTTGTCTTTGCACAGTTCATTGTGATAACTCCATATGTTGAAAGAAATATAGAGGTTGTGTTTTCAAAAATAAGTAAAAGATACGAATTTATTGGAAAGTCAATGGGACTCTCCGACTTTGAGGTTTTTAAAAAAATTATTATTCCCTTAGCAAAAGATGGAATTTTCACTGGTTTAATTACAGGATGGAGCAGGGCTATTGCAGAGTTTGGTGCAACTCTTATGATAGCAGGGGCAACCAAAATGAGGACAGAAACTTTCCCAATTGCTATATTCTTAGGAATTGCCTCTGGTGATATGGATTTTGCAGTAAGTACAGGAGTATTAATGATTATAATCTCTTTTTTGATTCTTTTCATGGTAAGAGGTGCTTTTGAAAGAAATGTTAGTTATTGAAAACCTAAGTATTAAGTTCGGAAATTTTTCTCTAAAAGATATAAATCTCTCCGTTCAAAAAGGCGAATATTTCACAGTCTTGGGAACAACAGGTTCAGGAAAAACTCTTCTCCTTGAAACGATTGCAGGAAGATACAGAGTTAGTAACGGAAAGATTATTTTAAATAATACAGAAATTACAAATATCCACCCTAAAGACAGAGGAATTGGCTATGTTCCACAAGATTATCTTTTGCTTCCACATCTTACAGTCTACGAAAATATTACCTTAGGCAAAGTTCAATTAGACGAAGAAGTCATAGAATTTCTTAACATAAAACACCTATTAAATAGACATCCTTCTACGCTTTCTCAAGGTGAAAAGCAAAGGGTAGCACTTGCAAGGGCTTTAATTAGAAATCCAAAACTACTTCTGCTTGATGAACCTACATCTTCTCTGGATGCAAGCATTAAAAGAGTTGTTTGGAAAAATTTGGATAGGATAAAGAAGAAATTCTTATTAACTGTTATACATGTGACCCATGATTTTGAAGAAGCGCTTTTCCTCTCCGATAGAATTGCAGTGATGAAGAATGGAACAATTGAACAAATTGGAACTCCTAAAGAGATCTTTACATTTCCTCGGTCAAAATTTGTTGCAGAACTTACAGGAATAGAAAACATTTTCGAAGGCGTTGGAATATTGAATAAAAAAGGCTCTTTTGTTTCTATTAACCAAGAATTAAATTTTTTTACCTATGAAAAAGCAGAGGGGAAAGTGTATCTTTCAATAAGACCAGAAAATGTGGTACTTAAAAAATATAAGGAGAATAAAATTAACGAGTTTGAGGGTACAGTTGTCAAAATTTTAGAAAAGGGATTTTTTGTTAGGTTTGATATAGATATTGGAGTAAATATCGTTTCTTTAATGTCAGCAAAAGATTTTGAGGAACTTAATCTTAGGGCAGGAGATAGTGTGACATTAGAAATAGAACCAAAGAACATTCACTTAATTCCTTATGACAAAAACTTAAACAAAGAAGGTGTTGAAAATGATTAAAAAGGTTAAAATCGAAGATGCAGTTGGTCTTCCGCTTGGTGCAGATGTGACGCAAATTATACCACAAAAATACAAAGGTCCTCTATTTAGAACAGGGCATGTGATAAGTAAGAAGGATCTTGATATGCTTAGAATGATTGGAAAAGAATATGTTTGGATTTATGAAAAACAAGAAGGATTTATTCATCAGGATGAAGCCTCGTTAAGAATTGCGAACTCACTAATTGACGAAAGTCTTTATGTTTCAGGGCCAAGCGAAGGGTGGGCTATCATAAAAGCTAAAGAAAGCGGAATCTTTTTGGGAGACGATAAAATAGCAAAGAAAATAAATGGTTTTAATAGGACAATTCTCACAACAATAGAAAATTACTCTTTAGTTTCGGAAAATCAGCAAGTTGCGAAGTGTAAGATAACCTCTATTGAAACAAATGAAAGATTGTTAGATAAAATAGAAAGTATAGGAAAGGATCTCAAAAAAGATAATAAAAGCGCTTTACGAGTTGTAAAACCAATGATCAAAAGGTTCGGTGTCATTGTAACCGGTTCTGAAGTTTATTACGGATTGGTAGAAGATGCGGCAACAGAAAAGGTAATAGAGAAACTCAAACCTTACGGCGCTCAAGTTGTTTTTAATAAAATTGTAAGAGATGATAAAACAGAGATTAAAAAAGCAATTGATGAGGCAATCCAAAGAAAGGTAGAAGCAATTATTTTAACTGGTGGAATGGGACCTGACCCTGATGATGCAACTGCATCGAGTATAAAGGAGGCAGGTGGGAAGATTTTGAGATATGGTGTGCCTGTAAATCCTGCTTCAATGAGCCTAATTGCTTCAATTGGAGATATTCCTCTCCTTGGTATATCAGCAGGATTCATAAGTTTTAAAAAGTCTTTTTTGGATTTTATCCTTCCAAGAATTTTGGTAAAAGAAAAAATTACAAAAAGAGAAATAGCCTCTTGGGGACTTGGAGGAATTCTAAGGCAAGATTAAATTATTTAACAAGTAGGAGGTCATTATGGACGGTGTAAATTTCTATGAAGAGTTAAAAATTAAATTTAAAGAGATAGTTAAGAAACATAATATAGAAAATGATAAATTGAGTGTTATTTTTGCAAGACCGCTTCTCCCTAAAGAGGCTATAGGAGAGCCAATGCGGAAGGATTTTCCATTACTTAAAGGAAAGGAATTTATGATTGAAGCAACTTTTAGGCAAAGCAAAGGGCAAGCTTTTACAGATAGTCCCTCAAATTTTGAAGGCACAGTTTTTGATTTGCTTGAAATGTCGCTTTTGAATAATTCTGAAAGAGCTATATTTATTGCAAGTCTAAATGCAATTATGCGTCATTTTGGCTACATTGCAAACACAGTTCATTGCAAGAATGACGAACCAGAAATTTGTGCGGAAAGACTTTCAAAACATATTGAAGCTAATTTTGTTAATCCTAAAATAGCATTCATTGGTTATCAACCTGCAATGGTTAGTAGGCTCTCTCAATTGTTTGAGATTAAAGTGATTGACCTTGACCAGGACAACATTGGGAAAGAAAAATCTGGAGTAAAAATTTTAGGCCCAGAAAAAACTGACAAAGCACTTGCCTTAAGCGATTTGATTATAGCAACTGGTTCAACTTCCGTAAATGGTAGTATAGTGAAATTTATCGGGAAAAAGCCCGTTATTTTCTTTGGTGTAACTGGAGCTTCTGTATGTGCTCTTTTTGGGTTAAAAAGATTTTGCCCATGCTCACGCTAAGTCCATTACTATGTGATGAACTACCTTTAATTCGTCTTTCTTTTCAGTACTTTTAATTTTATAGACTTCATGTATAAGCAGAAAATTTTATGAAGGTTGGATTTCCCAAAATTCCTTTTTCTTCTTAACCATGTATTGAGTAAACTTATGTAAATCTTTTTAAAAATCTATCAT
>PNIL01000045.1 GCA_002877955.1 Caldisericum exile
TATACTTGACTAATTTTGAAGAATTTGTATAATAGCACTTGGACAATTGAAGAAAAAGGGCAAAGCCCTACCTTAAGCGGCCGAGAGCTTGCGAAAAGGTTTTGGTTTTTAATAATTAGTAATTTGTATGTTATTCTGGTAGCCTCTCGGCTACCTATATTTATTTTATGGAGGTGAGGTATTAACAGTAAGGACGTAATCGCAAACGAAAACATCCGCCTGAAGGAAGTGCGCCTCATTGACGAAAATGGCGCTCAGGTTGGAATTATGAGCTCAAGGGATGCCTTGAACATTGCAAGAGAAAAAGGTTTAGACTTAGTGCTTATAGCACCAAATGCAAATCCACCGGTTTGCAAGATTGTAGATTTAGGCAAGTATCTCTACGAACAAACAAAGAAAGAAAAAGAAGCAAAGAAGAAACAGACAAAAATTGAAGTTAAACAGATGCGCTACAGATTGAAGATTGACACAAATGATCTTGCTATAAAAAATAAAAAAGTAAGAGAGTTCTTAGAAGATGGCAATAGAGTAAATATTGAAATATGGTTTAGGGGAAGGGAAATGGCATTTACAGATCAAGGTTATGAGCTTGCAAATAAAATAATTGATGCACTATCTGATGTTGCAGTCGTTGCAAGTCCCCCCAAAATGACTGGCAAGAATTTACTTTTTTCCCTTGAACCGAACAAAGAAGTTTTAAAGAAATTAAGGGAAAGGAGAGAAGCACATGAAAAACAAAATCAGGTCAAGCAGATCAGCAATGAAGAGGTTTAGAGTTACAGGAAGTGGTAAACTTGTTGCTTATGGTGCAAACCATAGCCACCATCTTGAAAAGAAATCTTCAAGAAGAAAAAAGAGACTCAACAGTTTGCATGTAATCTCTAAGACTGATGTAAAGAACATTTTAGGTGTTGCTCCTTATTTAAAGTAACAAAAATTTTTGAAAGGAAGTGATATTATGAGAGTTAAGGCAGGAGTTGTTACAAGAAGAAAACATAAAAAGATTCTAAAATTAGCAGAAGGTTATAGAGGGGCTGCTTCACGTAGATTTAAGGTCGCAAATGAGGCAGTAATGCATGCCCTTAAGTATGCCTACATTCATAGAAGAGAGAAGAAGAGAGAATTTAGAAAACTTTGGATTGCAAGAATTAACGCACTTGCAAGAGAATATGGTTTAACTTATAGCAGATTCATTAACGGATTGAAACTTGCAAGTATTGAAATTGATAGAAAGATGCTTGCAGATCTTGCTGTAAATGATGCAAAGGCTTTTGAAGAACTTGTGAATAAGGCAAAAGAGGCACTTGAGAAAAACGGGGTAAAAGCATAAAATTTAAACCTTCAATCAACTTTTAGAGGGGAGCAAACGCTCCCCTAATTTTATTTACTTTTCAGTAAAAATTCTTCGGCTTTTTAATGCCTTTGCTATGAAAAATGTTACTACTGTATCAAGCAGCCCCTTTATAAGGTTAAAAGGAACATTTATTGTGTAGATGTAAGAAAGTGTTTGTTCCTTTGTCCATGAAGGTAAAAACTTTGGTATTGCCCAAAGATTTGCAGGGATCATTATCAGTGCCATTGCAATCGTTCCCAAGATAAGCCCCAAAATAAGCGTTAAGTCATTTTTCTTTTTAAAGCTTACCAAACCTACAACTAACGCAAAAGTGCCTGTTGCGATAAAGTTCAAAAGGACACCAATGGGACCACCTTGTCCTGCTCCACTAACAAAAAATAGCAAATCTTTTACAAATGCAATAGCAATTCCAGCAATTGGACCAAAAAGGTATGCACCAACAAGTAAAGGAATGTCCCCTAAATCTGTTTTGAGGAAACTTGCTTGAGGAAGCAAAGGAAACTCTGTAAACCTCATTAGTACAAAACTAAGGGCTGCAAGAATTCCAGCAAAAATGATACTTCTTAAATTTTTCCAGGACATTTTAAACCTCCTTCCTTCCAGACTTTACTGTCGGCTTGGGATTTTCACCCAATCAACAACCCTTGGGGTTGCTCGTGGGCTTAAGGGGTTTACCCTATCACCACCGATCAGGAATTGTTACCCATTTGGGTAACTCACCTTGCCCTGGAGGCATCATATTTTAGTAAATTTTGTAAAAAATTCAAAATTCGTTATATTGTTTTGGTATGGATTTACTCAAAACAGTTGCTTTAAACTATCTAAGGTTTAATAAACCAAAAGAAGCAAAAATTTATTTAAAGGAATTTTTAGATAACGATTCGTTTGATTTTAATGTTGACAAATATTATATTGAGTTTGCAGAAAAAGAAATTGAAAAGGCCAAAGAATATAACGTACAACTTATCCCTTTTTATGATGAAAAGTACCCTAATGCCTTATCTCTTTTAAAAGATAAACCAATCTTACTGTATGTAAAAGGTGATTTCATTGAGTTTCCAAAAGATGCAGTTGCAATTGTTGGTTCAAGAAAATGTACAAATTATGGGAAAAGTGTTGCTTATAAAATTGCATATGACCTTGCAAGCGTAGGGGTTTCTATTGTAAGCGGGCTTGCATATGGTATTGATAGTGCTGCCCACAACGGCGCACTTGATGCAAATGGAAAAACAATTGCAATTTTGGGTAGCGGCATTGATGTAATTTATCCACGGGATCATCTTAGTTTGTCAAGGAAAATTGAGGAAAATGGTTTTATTGTTTCTGAGTTTCCTTTTGGAACAGAGCCTATGAAATACAACTTTCCTTTTAGAAATAGAATTATAAGTGCTTTGAGCCTTGGTGTTATTGTAGTTGAGGCTGAATTAAAAAGTGGTTCACTTATAACTGCGATGCATGCAATAGAGCAAGGAAAGGAGGTTTTTGCAGTACCTGGCAACATCACAAGCCCAACAAGTTTAGGAACCAATGCGCTTATAAGAGATGGTGCAATCCCTTTACTTGATGTAAATGATATTTTTGAAAATATAAAAGAATTGAACCATTTGAAATTAAGTAAACGTATCGAAGAATTTTCAGAAATAGAGCAAGCAATTCTTAATATGCTTGAAGACGGAGACACCTTTGACACCTTGAAGGAGAAAATTTCCTCAGGAGATTTTTTGATTAGTGATTCTGAAATTTTGGCTACACTTACGACACTTGAAGTGAGGGGTTATTTAAAGAAAACCTTAGGGAGGTATTTTAAGATATGAGAGTTATTGTGATTGGAGGTGGCCTTGCAGGAAGTGAGGCAGCACTTCAAATTGCAGAAAGAGGAATAGAAGTAATTCTATATGAAATGCGACCTATAAGATTAACTGAGGCACATCGCACAGGGAACTTTGCAGAACTTGTTTGTAGTAATTCTTTAGGATCGGTTGAACTTAACGATGCAAGGGGGCTTTTAAAAGAGGAAGGTTTGAGATTAGGATCAATTCTACTTCAAGTAGCGTTAAAAAATAAGGTCCCTGCTGGAAAGGCGCTTGCAGTTGACAGAGTAAAATTTTCCGAGGAAATTACAAACATTATTTTATCACACCCCAAAATTCATGTCGAAAGAGCAGAAATTACAAAAATAGATTTTGATAACGACATTGTAGTTATTGCAACGGGACCTTTAACGAGTGATGCACTATTAAGTGAGTTGCAAAAACTTTTTGGAGAAAATCTCTTCTTCTATGATGCAGTTTCCCCTGTCGTTACAAAAGAGTCGCTTGACTTATCAAAAATGTTTTTTGGTGGAAGATACGATCAATCACCTGATTACTTGAATATACCTCTTAATTATGATGAATATGAAAGATTTTATAAGGAACTTATTGAAGCAAAAACTCATACACCTCACGATTTTGACAGAATATTTTTCGAGTCGTGTCTTCCCATAGAAGAGATTGCTCGGCGTGGTTTTGATGCTTTAAGATTTGGGCCTTTAACACCAAAAGGCTTTGGGAAGGCCTTCTTTGCGGTTGTGCAATTAAGAAGGGAAGATACAGATGGAAATCTTTTTGAACTTGTAGGTTTTCAAACATCTTTAACGTATCAGGAACAAAAAAGGGTTTTTGGACTTCTTCCAGGACTTGAAAATGCTGAATTTGTAAGATACGGAAGCATTCATAAGAACTCCTATTTCAGAGCAAATAGAATTCTAAATAAAACACTTCAGACTAAAAAATTTCCAAATGTTTTTCTTGCAGGGCAAATTACAGGATCTGAAGGTTATAGTGAGGCAATTCTTACAGGACTTGTATCTGGTATAAATGTAGCAAGATTGTATAGGGGAGAAAAACCTATTGAAATACCTGATGAAACAATGATAGGAAGCCTCATTAGATTTCTTGTTGAAAATGATCTTGAAGATCCGCAACCAATGCGTGCAAACTTTGGCCTTATTCCTAAAAAATATTTTGAAATTCCCAAAAACAAAAGAAAAGAAAAATTTATAGAGGATTCAATTAAATCAATAGAACTTGTAAGAGGTATGATATGAATGAATTGACATCACTTAAGGAACTTTATAAACTTATATCACCTTGTAATCTATGTCCCCTTCGATGTAATGTTGAAAGGTTAAAGGGTGAAATTGGACTCTGCAACTCTGATATTTTTGTAAAAATATCTTCAGCAGTTTTATACAAAGGGGAAGAGCCGCCTCTATCGGGTCGTTTTGGTTCAGGAACGATTTTCTTTAGTAATTGTAATCTCAAATGTGTTTATTGTCAGAATTATAATTTTAGCCAGTTGGGTTCGGGAAAGACTGTTTCGGTAAAAGAACTTTCAAATTTAATGCTTTCGCTTGAAAAGAAAGGTGCTGCAAATATAAATTTCGTAACGGCAACGCACTATGCACCACAGGCAATGGCTGCTCTTACACTTGCGCGAGAAAAAGGTTTAAAAATTCCTACAGTTTGGAATACCATAGGCTATGAGACTGTTCAAGTTATAAAACTTCTCAACAATTTTATTGATATATATCTTCCTGATCTTCGATATGTAAATGATGAAGATGCCTTTAAATATTCAAAGGCACCAAGATATTTTGAAATTACATTAGAAGCAATAAAAGAAATGGTAAAAGCAAAGAATATCAGATTCGGAACTGATGGACTTCTCAAAGAGGGTGTTGTAGTAAGATATTTGGTATTTCCTGGTAAGCTTGATGAGCTGCGTATAGCTTTAAGACTCCTCAAGAAAGAATTCGGAGATTCTATATTTATTTCCGTTATGACTCAATATGTTCCAGTGTACAGAGCGCACGAGTTTAAGGAACTTGCAAGAAAACTTTTGAAAGAAGAGATAAATGAAGTAAAGAAAATTGTAAAAGAAGAAGGCTTAAAAAACGGTTGGATACAGTACGATTAATACTTGACAAACGCAAAATTAGGTGTATAATATGTGCTCTAAATAACTAAGAAAAGGGAGTGATTATATGAGAATAGGGTTTTTTGGTGGTGTAAGAGAAATTGGTGGAAATATAATCCTTATGGAGTCAAATGGAGTTGGTATAGTGTTTGATTTTGGGAGAAGGTTTCCCACATCTCAGGTTTTCTTTAACGATACTATTAAGGGGAGACCTGAAAAAGGATTTGAAGACTATGTTGAATTAGGAGAACTTCCACCCTTTAGGGGCTTTTATAAAAACGAATTAAGTGAAGAAAAATCTCTTCCAATTGAGATTGGTGGCCTGTTTTTTTCACATGCCCATCTTGATCATATAGGCCAAATTTGTTATTTGAGTGATTCTTTAAAAAAGTATATGACTAAGGGAAGTTTTGCAACACTAAGTTATTTTGTTGAGAAGGGTATTGTAGAGTGTATGCCTTCAAATATTGAAATAGTTGATGGAAAAACAGTTCAAATTGGTGATTTTAAAATAACTCCTTACTTTATAGATCATGATGTTCCGGGAGCTGTTGCCTATTTTGTTGAAACGCCAAAAGGATTAGTCATTTACACAGGCGATATTTACTTTAAAGGTGTTAAAAGTGAACTTTCCAATAAGTTCGTTGAATATGCAAAATCTCTTAGGCCTTATATACTTATCACAGAAGGAACTCGTATCGGTTGGAACGGTATTGTGAGCAATACCGAACCCGAACTTAAGGAACAGATTAAGGAAGTTGCGTCGGTTTTCAAGGGATTAATTATCGGTAATGTTTATGAAATTCATCTTACAAGAATTCAAACATTCTTTAATGCAGCAAGTGAACTTGGAAAGAAATTTATTATTCATGAGGATTATGCAAGCACACTTCTAAAATATGGCGAATTTGAAACGATTGCAAGTGAAATTTTAAATGCTCCTAATACTTTTGTTTATGCACCTTTTGAAAGTAAACTTAACATACCAAAGGAAAAGTTCGTTACAAAAGATGAATTAGTGTCAAATCAGGTTAATGAAATTTTACTTTTAAATTTTTCTCATATTCCAGAACTTATTGATATTAAACCCATCGAAGGCTCAGCATACATAATGTCAGGAGGAGAGCCACTTTCTTCAGTTGATCCTTTAAACACGAAGATTTTGGAAAATTGGCTTTCAAAATTTAATCTTCCTTTATTTAGGATTCACTCTCCAGGGCATGCTTCGGAAACTGAAATACTTTGGATGGCAAAGGAAATAAATCCTGAGATACTTCTTCCAATTCATACTCAAATTCCAGAGCGCTTTAAAGTAGTACATGCAAATGTGCAAGTTCTTGAAAAGGGTATATTGACTGAGTTTTAGTTAGTAGTATAATTTAAATACCATGGGCAAAACCCAAATTTTGAAAGGAGGTAGAGTATGAAGAAACTGATTGC
>PNIL01000022.1 GCA_002877955.1 Caldisericum exile
TTCCAAAAACTTATTTTACCCTCTTGACAAATTTCTAAATGTTATTCTTTATATGATTCCATCAACAGCAATTTTCATATTCTCACCTAATTCTTTGTCACAAAAGCTATCCCAAGGGATTCTGTCCCAATGCGTGTTCCAAGTACGGGACCAATGACGTACTTCTTTACAGACATTGCAACTATATCCTCAATGTGTTTCTGAATTCTTCGCCTTCTTCCTCGTTTGCGCTGTAAACTGTATCCAATCGCTCAAATCCGCATTTATTTGCTCCGATTTCCTGTACTATCTTGATAAGCTCTTCTTTTGGACCATTTCTTGTTCTTCCAAACTTGTAAAGGTTGATCTTTCCTTCGTTTAGATAAATAATAAAGAACAGTCTCAAGGCACTTGTAATTTTGTCCTGCAAGTGATTGATTCTTCTGCCCTTTATGAGCAAATCAATTTCATCGGAAGAAAGAACCCCTGAACTCTTGAATGAAATTTCTCTATTTCATCTGCAATTTGCTCTCTTGTTAGCCCTTTCTCAATCAGCTCATAAACCTTTAGCACTTTATAAAGAAGGTCTACTGAGGAGAATTTTGAATCGATGATAGTTATCTTGTATGTTGCTAAAATCTCTTTTGCTGCAATTGTTGCCATAATCTCTTATTTGTTGCTCGGTTAAATACACATTTGAATCAGTCACTATTCTAATCATCGTAATGCCTCCTTTAAGCATAAAATAATCTTGGCGTTTTTCTATTTAATTACACTTTAAATCGGATATTTTCATACTCTGGTTTATTCAATACATTGGTTAGGTCTATTGATTTTTTAGAATAATATGCTATAATGTGCATATGAGCATATATGAGAAGATTCTGAAAGCAATTTCCGATGAGAAAAGACTAATGTTGGTCTCTTTGCTTCTTAGAGCAGAAGGCGAGTTTTATGTTTGCGAGCTTGCCTACGCAATGGGCGAGCACCAATACAACTTGTCAAAATATCTTAAGGAACTCAAAATGGCAAACATTGTTCAAGAAAGGAGAGTGGGTAGGGGAATCCTTTACCAAATATCTCCTGCCCGCGATGAATTTACAGAAAAACTTTACAGCGCAATAAAATCTTTACCAGCCGAATATGTAAAGAAAAATGAGATGCTCCTTTCTGAAATAGTTCAAAAAAGGGGAAATAGCCACTGTGTTAATATTGTCAAGAATACCACCCCAACAATTATAGTCAATAAAAAAGAAAATTAACATAGGAGGTGAATTTAAATGGAAGAAGAAAAGAAAGAAGTCACAGAAGGCAAAGGTTGGAATGTGTTTAAATTATTGCCTTCTTGCGGCAAAGAGGCTGCAAACCTCGACATTATTTTTGCCTGCGATGGAGCCTCAAGTGTTGGTCAGGTTGCTAACGAAGTTGCAAAAGACCTTACAGTGAGGGGAGTTGGAGCTCGAATGTGCTGCACAGCAGCCGTAGGAGCAGGATCTGAAGCTCACGTAAATATCGGAAAAAACGCGAAGCGTGTAATTGTAATCAACGGATGCGCAAACAAATGTACCTCAAAAATAATGCAGCAAAAAGGCATCAAAATCGACTATGAATATACCATAAGCGAAATGAATGTAAAGAAAGCTCCAACGCTTGATTTTGATGACAAAGACGTTGAGAAAATCGCAGAGAAAATTGCCGAAGACGTAGGGTACAACGGCAAGGCATAATCCTCTTGATAAGAACAGGTAAATAGTTTACAAAAGGGCTTAGAAACATCGAGCCCTTTTTCACTTTTTTGTTTTATGATAAAATTATAACCGTAAATTTAATATATTAGATAAGAATCTGGAAGGCAAAAAATGGAAGAAGATTTCTTTCAAAAAATCTATAATTTTAAAATTGAAGACCTTCATGTGAACGTTAAAGGGAAAGAGATAATAAAAGGAGTAAAACTATCTCACATAATTGAAAGCATCAAAAAAGATAAGGAATACAAGAGCTACATTGATAAAATTAACCTTGCTGGGTTTATTGAACGCGATGTTAATACAGGCTTTTCAGGAGGAGAAGTTAAAAGAACAGAGGCGCTTTAGCTTATTGCTCAAAAGCCAGAATTCGTGATGTTTGATGAACCTGAGTCTGGAGTTGACATTGAAAACATCAAACTTCTTGGCGGCACCATTGCACACCTTCTTGAAAAAGATAAGATAGTAAAGGAAAGAAAAGTAGCTCCTTACAATAACTCACACAGGCGACATTCTTGATTACGTTGAAGCCGAAACAGGCTATGTATAATGACAGATGGAAAAATCATTTGCAGGGGCTATCCTCGCGACATATTAGAAGACTTAAGAAAGTATGGTTTTAAGGTGTATGGACTACGTCAGAAATGAACGAAGTAGATACTGCGGAAATAGAAGAACAGAAACTTCTTGACGTAGGATTTGATACATCTGAAGAAGACCGCGCTGGAAGTTTCCTCATAATTGACAATCAAGTAAAAGAATACAAGCCAATTCAAAAGGGAGTCGAGGTTTTACAACTTTCAATTGCGCTAGAGAAACACAGCTGGCTCAAAGAATATTATTGGAAACCTGTCACTCCATAAAAGGATGAATTCACAAAAAAAGGTTTTTGAAGCACCACCTCTTAGTTATCTCATAAGGGCGCTTCCTGGCACTAAATCAAGAATACCCGTTCAGGCTTGTTTTGTATTGAAAAGTTCAAAATACGACCAATTGATACACAATATAATAATAGCCGAGGAAGTCTCAGAGCTGCATATATCAAATGGATGCACGGCAGCTAACTATTACACGGAAGGAAAGCATATCTCTGTGACAGAAGTTTATGTGAAAAAGACGCCTATCTTACTTATACCTATGATTCACAACTGGGCAAAAGAAGTTGATGTAAGACCAAGAACAGGAGCCCTTGTTGGCGAAAACGGCAATTTCATTTCCAACTATGTTTCAATCCCTGTAAGGTACTCTAAAAAACCTTAATCCCTTTATTCTGAATGTGAAATGCATTTTTTCTCTTCATTTACTTTGCTTCTTTAATCAACCTATAGGTTTTCTCAACATCCCTCACATTTTCATATATCTTCTTTACCGGTTCTAATTCTGTTATGGAATAATAGTAAATTATATCTTGAATCAAATCCTCTAGGAGATTGATTGAAAATAAAGCATATCTGGTTTCGTCTAATGGACTTGAGGTTAATGAGGATTTATAAGAGCCATCATTTTGATAGTATCCATCAATCATTCCAATCAATTCTTTGACCTTACCAACTAACTGGGTAAGTTCATTTGATTTCAGTTCAATTTTTGAATAAAGAAAATCAATACAGTAAACAATTTTGGAGATATTTTCGAGTGAGGCAACACGGTATTTGTATGCGTTACATAGATTTAAGATACTGAATAAGATTTTAACAAAAAATCAATTGGTGTCAAATTGTTCAGACTAACTTTAATCCCTGTTTCACAAGGATAGACGCTTTCAAGCTTCTTGAAGAAGGCAACTGTGTTTCTGCTGCTTGATGTTCTAAAGGCATATGAAAACTGAAACTTGCCAGATATATCAATAGCATTGAGGATATATCTTTTTATCCCTTGTACAAATTTTTCAATTGTATCTATTTCAATGTATCCGGGTTCGATGCTTTTAGAAGAGTGCCTCTCCTTAGACTTGTAGTTTACCTTCCTTGTTGCCCATCCACCTTGAGGATTATGGTAGTTTAATTTTGAAGGGTTGAACGTTAGGTCATATCTTTTGATTATCTTGCCTATTGTTGAGGGAGAGATTGTTCTTATCCCTCTTTTATCGCAGTATTCATCGAGAAACTTCTTTATCTTCTCTTTACCTATCCTTGGGTGCTTCTCCCTAATATCTCTTATGAAAGTAACTATCTCACTGTTCACCTTCATAATTCTTACCCTCTTGGATCTTCTTGATTTGTGGATAAGACTATCAAGCTTTCCCTGTTAATCTTTTAAACACTTCCTTCGCACCTCTCAATAGTTGCTCTTGATACATTGAAGGCTTCTACGGCAAGTCTTACACCATGCTTCTCTGAGAACTCAACAACTTTTAACCTAAATTGAGCTTCCTCGCTCTTAGAAAACCTAGAGGCTCTTATTAATCTTTCCATGGAAGTTTTTAATCTTTTGTAATCCATGCTCCTTTTCAGTGGATTCTACATAGGCAACAATTTCCTAAATAACATATTTAACTCTCCTTATTCTAAAAATAGTCTCATATGTATCGTAACTTATTCAGTGACAGTCATCTTGTGGACTTAAGAGAAAATAATTTCATAATAAAGTGTGGGCATTTTATGCATTATCCAAATTTTCTACAACTGCAAAAATCGTTTAGGTGCATCTTTTAATAAATCACACCACCTTATTGACATACTCTTATATATTTATATAATAATATTAAAGGGAGGCTAAAATGACAAAAGAGATTCATATAGAAAAAGTTGCAAGATTTTTCAGAGCATTTTCTGATCCAACGAGACTAAAAATACTTTTACTTCTTCTTGAACAAAATGAGATGTGCGTAAATAAAATTGTAGAAAGCCTGGGTATGAGTCAGCCTGCTATTTCCCAGCAGATGCAGCTCCTAAACAATTTAGGAATTGTAAAAAAGAAAAGGGATGGCCAATTTATTAGATACTCAATTGCCGACGACTTTGTTAAAGAGTTTATTAAAATTGTAATAAAGCAGATATCAGGAGGAAAAGATGAACTATAAAAATTTATTTTCTGAAATTAAGGTTGGAAATTTGACATTGAAGAATAGAATCATTTTTCCACCAATTTCAACAAATCTTGCATCAAACTCAGGTGAGGTTAATTCAGAATTTATATATCATTACGCAAGAAGAGCAAAAGGGGGTGCAGCACTTATTACTCTGGAGAATATGTGCATTCAATATCCAGATGCAAGAAATGGCGCCACACAGCCAAGAATTGATGACGATAAGTTTATTCCAGGTTTAAGCAAGGTTGCATACAATATACATAGCTATGGTAGTTTAGCATTTATGGAACTTACTCATCCAGGACTCTTTGCTGAAACCGAATATACCGAGGGAAAAATACCAATTGCTCCTTCAGTTGTTAGGTTAAGGGCAGATGGGCTTGAGCCAAAGGAACTTACAGAAGATGAAATTTATGTCATTGTTGAAGCATTTGCGCAGGCAGCGTTAAGGGCCAAAAAAGCTTTTTTTGACGGCGTAGAAATAGAAGCTGCACATGGACTTCTTGTTGATCAATTCCTGTCACCTATTACAAATAAAAGGATAGATAAATTCGGAGGGAGCTTAGAAAATAGAGTAAGATTTGCAGGGCTAATCATCGATAGGATAAAGGAATTATGTGGAAAAAATTTTACTGTAACTGCAAGAGTCGGTGTTGTTGATTTTGTCAATGGTGGTATAGACATCAAAGAAGGAGTAAAAATTGCTAAGGCTTTCGAAGAAATGGGTTATGCAGCAGTTCATGCAGATGTAGGATTTGGAAATAAAGAATACAGGCTTGAGCCTATGCAATACCCAGAGGCCTGGAGAACAGATTTTGCCTATGCTTTAAAAAAAGAAGTGAAAATACCAGTAGTAGCAGTAGGTATGATCAGGACACCCAAGGCTGCTGAAGAGATTTTAGATGAAGGAAAGGCAGATTTAGTAGCCTTAGGAAGGACTCTTATTGCAGACCCTGATTTTCCTATCAAGGCAGAATCAGGAAGGGAACAAGAAATTAAAAAATGCATCGGCTGTAGCGAATGTATAAAGGCACGTCACGACGAAGAAGTTGCTATAAGGTGTGGAGTAAATCCATCAGTTGGGAAAAGTGAATACGAGGAATTATTGATTCCTTCAGGCAACCGCAAAAAGGTACTTGTGGTGGGTGCAGGACCTGCCGGGCTTGAAGCAGCAATCACAATGGCCAGAAGAGGACATAAGGTTTATATCTTTGAAAAAGAAGATCATATAGGTGGTGCATTGAAACTTGCAGCAGTACCACCAGGTAAAGAAAAACTCCTATGGCTATTGGATTATTACTTATATATGGTCGGAAAATTGGACATACAAATTACATTAAAGAAAGAAGCAACTGAAGAGAGTATTGATGATTTTAAACCAGATACAGTGGTCTTAGCCTATGGAAGCAAATGTCTCATCCCGCCAATTAATGGTATAAAAAATAAAAACTCCA
>PNIL01000018.1 GCA_002877955.1 Caldisericum exile
GGCAAAAAGCCGGCCTTTTTTAATTTAAAAATAAATTTTGAGGAGGAAAGTATGAAAAAAGAAACTTTAGAAGTACAAAGCGAAGCAATCTTTAGGATGGGAGAATTTTTAAGAAGTAGAGGCTTTGTGGAAATCTTACCTGTTATTATTTCACCTCTAACCGATCCTTTGAACCATTCAGTTTACGATGCAAGAATTCCATATGGTGGGGGATACTATTCACTTACAAAATCTATGATTTTTCACAAACAACTTGCACTAAGGGAATACCCAAAAATTTTCATTTTCTCGCCAAACGTTCGACTTGAAAGAGAAGACAAAAAAGACTCAAGAAGACACCTTATAGAATTTGTTCAACTTGATCTTGAGATAAAGGATGCAACCAGAGAAGATATTCTTGATTTAGTTGAGGATCTTATAATTTACACAATGAAAAAATTAGAAGAAAAATTTGGGGATTTTATAAAAGCAACAAACCCGAAGTTTCACATTCCAAAGAAACCATTTGAGCGAATAAAATTTCTCGAAGCAAAAGAAAAGTACGGAAACGATTTTGAAATGATACTCTCAAGGGAAAGAAACGACCCGTTTTTCCTAATTGATATACCAATTGAAGAGAGAGAATTCTACGATAGACTGAGCGATGATGGAAAAACACTTATTGATATGGATCTAATTTATCCTTATGGATTTGGGGAAGGAATGTCTGGTGGAGAAAGAGAGTATGAGTATGAGAGAATAATAAAAAGAATGAAGTTCAAAAATATGAATCTTCAAGACTGGGATTGGTACCTAAAAGAAGTAAAAAAGGGATTACCGAGATCTGCAGGATGTGGAATTGGAATCGAGCGATTTACAAGGTTCATACTTGGACTTGAAAGTATAAAGGAGGCACGACTTTTTGCAAAACTTCCAGGGGAAATTGCCCTATAGTTTGACACAGCTCACAATTTTCATATAATGCATTTAATTTAAGGAGGCATATATGACTAGTATAAAGGAAGTTTTTAGAGAAGTCCATGAAAAGAAAATCGATTTGATTTGGCTTCAATTTACAGACATGCTTGGATTTCCGAAACTTGTTGAGATTTCATCCAAAATGCTTCCGCATGCTATAGAAAATGGAATTGCGTTTGATGGTTCATCAATAGAGGGTTTTGCAAGAATTGAAGAATCGGATATGCTGTTAAAACTTAATCCTGAAACTTTTTCCATACTTCCTTGGACTTTGCACAACGATATCAAAATTGCAAAAATCGTCTGTGATGTTTATATAAATGAAAACACGCCCTTCGAGGGAGACCCTCGCTATAGGCTTAAAAAAGTATTACAGGAAAGCGAACAAAAAGGATATATTATGCAGAATGGAGTTGAGGAAGAATTTTTCCTTTTTAAACTTAAAGATGGCTCTCCATCTACAGAACTTGTAAGCATGGGAAGTTACTTTGAAATGCTTCCAGAAGATGTGGGAGAAAAAACGAGAGCCTTAATTGCAAAAAATCTTGAAGAAATGGGCTTTGAAATAGAGACATCGCACCATGAGGTATCACCCTCGCAACATGAAATTGATTTCAAATACTCAGATCCAATAACGACTGCTGATAGAATCATTACATTTAAGATAGTCGCAAAGACAATTGCTCTCATAAATGGATTGTATGCCACTTTCATGCCAAAGCCAATTTTCGGTGTTAATGGATCAGGAGCACATACAAATATTTCTCTTATAGATAAAAACGGAAAGAACCTCTTCTTTGATGAATCAAAAGAATTTGAACTTTCTCAAGTTGCAAGATATTTTATAGGAGGCATCTTTAAACATATAGATGCAATTACAGCAATTGCAAACCCAACGGTTAACTCATATAAAAGAATTGTTCCAGGTTTTGAGGCACCAGTTTATGTCTCATGGGCAGTAAAAAATAGAAGTACTCTCATTAGAGTGCCTCAGGCAGATGAAAGAACAAAAAGAATCGAGTTTAGAAGCCCTGATCCAACTGCAAATCCTTATTTACTCTTTGCAGTAATTCTGAAAGCAGGACTCGACGGTATAGAAAATAGTATTGAGCCAGGTGAGCCAGCAAACGAAATAAACATATTCGAAGAAAACTCAAGAAATCCTTACAAATTTAAGACTCTCCCTTCAACTTTAAAAGAAGCAATAGAAGCGCTCAAAAAAGATGAGGTTGTAAGGAGTGCTTTAGGAGACAAGATCTTTGAAAAATACATAGAGGCGAAAGAAAGAGAATGGGACGATTATAGAACAAGTGTAACAGACTGGGAAATAAAAAATATTTTGCCCCAATACTAAGGAAAACAAAATAAATAAATTTTCTGTATAATAAGATATATGGATAACAAAACTTTACTTAAATTTTCCATTGTAATTCCTGCACATAATGAGGAAAAATATATTGAAGAGACACTAAAACATCTTAAAGAAATTGGATATCCCAATGATTTTTATGAGGTTGTTGTCGTTGAAAATGGCTCAAGTGACAAAACCTATGAAATAGCAAAAAAATATGAGTGTGAAAACTTTAAGGTATTTTCAATCGACAAAAAGGGAGTTTCGGTTGCAAGAAATTTTGGAGCAAAGAAAATAAAAGAAAATAGCGACTGGCTTATATTTTTAGATGCAGATACTCATCTTAAAAAAGGATTTTTGGACGATCTGAATGACTTCCTTATTAAAAACTCTTCTAAAAATTATGTTGTCGGAACAACTTCATTACTTCCACAAAAAAATTCATTGTATGCAAAATTCTGGTTCAAGTTTTACGACATTTCTCACATATTATTACATGCTTCACTAAGCATTCAAATTGTAAGAAAAGATGTATTCTACAAAGTATGGTATGATGAAAATCTACAATATACAGAAGATTGGAAGATGATGAAAAGTGCAGAAAAATTTGGAAAATTCTTTTTCATTTGGACAAACAAAGTTTACACTTCAACAAGGCGTTTCGACAGTGTTGGATACATAAAACAACTTATGCTATTTATATACTGGGGGATATTGCCAGAAAGGTACAAAAGAAAAGTAAATTACGAGGTGATAAGATGAGGATACTTCTTGTAAACGATGATGGCATTTATGCAAAAGGCATTAGAGTCCTTGCGAAGCATTTAAGAAACTTGGGGGAAGTTGTGGTAGTGGCACCAGACAGACAAAAGAGTGCTGCAGGTCATTCATTAACAATAAACGATGTTCTCCTCATAAAAGAGGTAGAAATCGAAGAAGGCTTTAAAGGTATTACTGTTGTTGATGGTACACCAACAGATTGTGTTCTTGTAGGCGTAAAGGATCTAATGAAAGATGATCCACCAGACTTTGTTGTTTCAGGAATAAACCATGGTGCTAACCTTGGAGGAGATATTCTTTACTCAGGGACAGTTGCTGGTGCTCTTGAAGGACTTGCAAATGGTTTTAAAGCTATGGCAATTTCTCTAGATGTTCATAGTGATGATGGTTATTTTGAAACAGCAGCAGTTGTTGCTACAAAAATTCTTCAAACACCAGAATTATTTGAAGGAATCGTTGAAGAACGCTCAATTCTTAATGTAAATGTGCCAAATGTACCAATAAACGAGTTAAATGGATTTCGAATTACAAGGCAAGGCAAAACTCAGTATGAAAATTATCTCGAAAAATATGTAAATCCACAGAAAAAGACATTTTATTGGATTGGAGGAGATAGGCCTCCTCATGAATTAGAAGAAGATACAGACTCATTTGCTGTTGCAAATAAATATGTCTCAATAACACCAATAAAAATTGATTTAACTAATTATGCTCTTATAGGAAAACTCAAGAAAATTTTGCCGAAACTGACGATATAATTTTTGATTAATAAGACATCCACAATAAAACAATGGGGCTATTGAAAGCCCCATAATTAATTTACAAAAGAGAGACAAACTACTTTATAACCAACGCTCTAAGTCTTCTTACCCTCTCTTCAATCGGCGGATGTGTTGCAAATAGTTGATTAATATTTCCAAAGGGATTAGAGATAAACATATGCGCAGTAGCTTGAGAAGCTGCTCTCATTGGCTTCCCGTATGACCCAATTTTTTCAAGAGCACTTGCAAGCGCCTCTGGATCTCTTATGATATAGGCTCCTGTTGCATCAGCAAGAAATTCTCTTTGCCTTGAAACAGCAGCTCTAATTAAAGCAACAATAATTGGAGCAAGGATCGACAAAATCAGCCCAACAATTAAAATTATCACAGAGCCTTCATTATCTCTATCACGCTTCCTTCCACCAACTCCCCACCACATACTTCTAAAAAGTATATCTCTAAGAATAAGAACAAGCCCTACCACAACACCAATAACTGTCATAAGAAGAATATCCCTGTTTCTGATGTGGGCCATCTCATGAGAAATTACTCCTTGAAGTTCCTCTCGATTAACCATTGAAAGCAACCCAGTTGTTACGCATATTGCTGCGTGGTTCGGATCTTTGCCAGTTGCAAAAGCATTGGGTTGTTGTTCGTCCATTATATACACCTTTGGTTTCGGAACTCCTGCTGCAATGGCAACTTCCTCAACAACATTATGCAAAACGTAATATTCGTTTTCAGAAGCTAACCTTGCATTAACAGATGCAAGAGCAATTTTGTCAGAATTCTCATATGCAATCCAGTTATAAAGAAAAATAAACGCAACAAGCAGAATAATTCCGAATGTTCCACCGTTAAAATACCAAACAAAGAAATAACCAATTGCAAAAAGTATTAGCGAAAATATCATCATAAATAGGTATGTTTTTCTTACATTTTCAGCCTGTAATTCATACAGGGTTTTTCTTTCCATATTCTAACCTCACAAAACTTCTAAACTAAAATTGGACTTTTACTGTTTGTCTTTCTTCCTCCATAACAGGATAATATTCCTTTGGTGTAAGATTCATCATTCTTGCAACAAACATATCTGGAATACGCTGTTGTTTTGCGTTGTACTGCATTACAATATCATTGTAAAATTGTCTTGCAAAAGCAATCTTGTTCTCAGTATTAGTAAGTTCCTCTTGAAGTTTAAGGAAGTTCTCATTTGCTTTTAATTCTGGATAATTCTCTGCAATTGCAAAAAGAGTTTTTAAAGTTGCACTAATTTGGTTATTGGCGTCTCCTATATCCTTTACTGATGTTGCACCCATCGCTTTAGCTCTTAATTCACCAAGTTTTTCAAAGATCTCTTTTTCATGTGCAGCATAACCTTTAACAGTCTCAACAAGATTTGGAATGAGATCATACCTCCTTTTAAGCTGAACATCAATCTGTGCCCATGCATTTTCAACACGGTTTTTAAGATTAATAAATCCGTTGTAAGTTGCAATAAACCACAAAACGATCAAAACTAAAATTGCAATTAAAATTATTAAACCCATTCTACACCTCCTTTGAAATTATATCACAAATTATGAAATTATTATGAAAATTTTTCAAACGATACAACCTCTTCTAAAGATTTCCTATCCTTTTCGAAAATATTTCCGTTTCTTGGATATCCAAGTGTTAAAATAGCAGCTACGCGAACGTTCTGAGGAATGTTGAGAAGTTTTTTAACTTCGCCTTCATTGAACGCTCCAATCCAACAAGTACCAAGTCCTAAATGTGCCGCCTGCAATGTCATGTGGTCAAGTGCAATTCCTAAATCGAGGATGTTCGAATCATACCATCCTCCCATGAGATATCCTCTTTCAGTAATACAACCTACAATCAAAACTGGCGCTTCGCCTACAAACTTTTGATTTGCACACGCAGAAACCATCTTCTTCCGTGTCTCTTTATCTTTTATAACAACAAACTTCCACGGTTGAATATTGCAGGCAGAAGGTGCAAGTCGCCCTGCCTCAAGAACTTCTTTCAACTTTTCTTCTTCAACATCTTTTTCTTGATAGTTTCTTACAGACCTTCTTTTTAATATTGCTTCTAAAATCATGGCTCGTCACCTTTTTCTAATTTTAATAACTCTTCATTCAAAATTTTATTAACAAGTTCTGGCTTGCCTTTTCCTCTAAGCTCTTTCATTATTTGACCAACAAGAAAACCAAAAACTTGCTTTTTCCCAGAAAGATATTGACTTACTGGTGTTGGATTATTTTTTAAAACTTTAACAACAATTTCTTTTATTACGTTCTCATCTGTAATCTGGACTAATCCTTTACTTTCAACAATCTCTTTCACGGATATGCCTTTTTCGATACTTTCTTCTATTACGCTTTTTGCAATGTTCGTTGATATGAGACCAGAATCAAGGTAAGAAAAAAGTTCCTTAAACTCATTACTACCAAATGTAAGTTCATCAACATCTTTTCCTTTTTTATTAAGGAAGCCAAGAATATTAACAAGGAAAAAGTTTGCAACTTCCTTAGGATGCCCAACTTTATTTACAATATCTTCAAAATAATCTGCATATTTCTTATTGTAAGCAATTGTCCTTGCATAATCCTCTTGAAGACCCAAAGTTTCTATATATCTAACGGCCTTTTTATTTGGTAATTCTGGAATTTCATTTTTAACTTCCAAAACAAATTCTTCTGAAAGTTCAAGAGGGGGAAGGTCTGGTTCAGGAAAATATCTATAATCGTTTAGCTCCTCTTTTACCCTCATGGGCTTTGTAGTCCCTTCCTTTTCATCGAAGTGGCGGGTTTCTCTTATGATACGCTCACCGCTTTCAATTGCCTTAATTTGGCGCTCAACCTCAAAATCAATTGCACGCTTTACGCTTCTAAAGGAATTGAGGTTTTTAATTTCAACCTTTGTTCCTTTGTTTTCATCTTTTGACACAGAAACATTAACATCACATCTAAGGGCTCCTTTTTCCATATCACCAGAAGAGACACCAAGATACCTTACTATACTTCTTAAAAGAGTTAAGAATTCGTATGCTTCATCTCCAGATTCAAAATCAGGTTGAGTTACAATCTCCATAAGGGGTACGCCCGATCGATTAAAATCTATAAAGGAATATTCTGACTCTGTTATATCGCCAATGTGAATTGATTTTCCAGAATCTTCCTCAATATGACCTCGTTCAATTCTTATTTTTTTAATTTTCCCCTCCATTGGAATTTCAAGAAATCCATCAAAACCAAGAGGAAGAGAATATTGTGTTATCTGATAACCCTTTGGCAAATCTGGATAAAAGTAATTCTTTCTGTAAAATGTCGATTTGAGATTTATTTTCATATTCAAGGCATGTGCAAGTTTTACACCATATCTTATAGCTTCTTTGTTTATAACCGGAAGTGCCCCTGGAAGCCCGAGACATACAGGACACACATGTGTATTAGGCGGGTCACCAAATTCGGTTGAACAGCTACAAAACATTTTTGACTTTGTCGCAAGTTGAATGTGAATTTCAAGTCCAATTGTCGGCTTAAACATGTTTTGCCTCCTCTTGAAGAACATAAGCAGTATTAAGAAGCTCCTCTTCCTTAAACCATTTCCCTATCATTTGAATGCCTATGGGAAGTCCTTTTGAATCAACCCCAAATGGAACAGATATAGCCGGGAGGTAGGCCAAATTAACTGGGATTGTGAAGACATCGCTTAAATACATTTCAAGAGGTGTTGCCTTTTCACCAAACCTGAATGCAGTTGTGGGAGAAGTTGGAGTAAGAATAACATCGCAAATTTCAAACGCCCTCTTAAACTCCTCAAAAATTATTCTCCTGACTTTTGATGCCTTCAAATAGTATTGGTCATAATAACCTTCTGAAAGCGCAAATGTGCCAATAAGAATCCTTCTTTTAACTTCGCTACCAAACCCTTTAGTTCTTGTGTCTTCGTAAAAATCTCTCAAGTTATCAGCATTACCTTCAAATCCATACCTCACACCGTCATAACGTGCAAGATTTGCTGATGCTTCAGACGGAGCAACAATATAATAAACGGAGAGTGCATATTTAAGATGAGGCATAGAAATCTCAACAATTTCTGCACCATTTTTCTCAAATATCTCCAATGATTTCCTGAAAGCTTCTTCAACCTCAGGTTGAATTTTAAAATTCTGTATCTCTTTTATTAAACCGACCTTTTTCCCTTTTATATCGCCTGTAAGGTAAGTCTCAAAATTTAGAACGGGCACTTTTGCAGTTGTTGAATCACGCAAATCAAATCCTGAAATAACTGATAAAGTTATTGCAACATCTTCAACGCTTTTTCCAATTGGACCTATTACATCAAGAGATGAACCAAATGCAACAAGTCCATATCTTGAAACTCTTCCGTAAGTTGGTTTAAGCCCTACAACGCCGCAAAAAGACGCAGGTTGCCTTACAGAACCTCCTGTATCAGAGCCAAGAGCAATAAGAGTTTCATTTGCCTTAACTGCTGCAGCAGATCCACCAGAAGAACCTCCAGGTACATACTCTGTATTAACAGGATTTTTAGTTTTAAAAAAAGCAGAATTTTCAGTTGAAGATCCCATTGCAAACTCATCAAGATTTGTCTTGCCAATTATTATTGCTCCTTCCTCTTTTATTTTTTCAATAACAGTTGCATCAAAAGGTGCAATATAGCCTTTTAGAATTTTGGAGCCTGCTGTAAGTTCAAAATCTTTCACAGAGATGTTATCCTTTACAGCAACCGGGACGCCTAAAAGCAAACCCTTTTTATTAGGATTATTATCAATCTCTTCTGCCCTCTTTAATGCATAATCGTGGAAAACATTTAGATAAGCCTTAATCTCGCTGTCAAGTCGGTCAATATTTGTTAAATATGTGAGAACTACATCTTTTGCTTTTAATTCTTTTGTCTTTATTTTCGAAACAATTTGAGAAACACTAAGAGCTGTTATATCCATATTACTCTCCTATAATCCTCCTTACTCTGAAAAAACCATCTCCAAAAAGTTCTCTAAGACGTTTAAGATCCGTTAGATGCAAACTATCTTCAACAATATCATCTCTCAGAACTAATTCAATCTTTTCACCATATACCATTGGTTCAATACTATCTGTCTCTACTTCCTTTAAATTTTCAAAGTAATTTATTATATCTTCAAGATCTTTTAGCATTGAACCTCTTTCATTCTCATCAAGTTTTAGAGCCGCAAGTTTTTCAATTCTTTCAAGCTCAATTTTCATAACTATTTTCCTCCATATCCAATCAATTTCTTAAATTCATCTTCATTTATGATTTTTATGCCAAGTTTTTGGGCTTTTTCAAGCTTTGATCCAGGATCAACTCCCACAACGAGGTAATCCACTTTTTTGCTTACGGTATCTGAAACGTTACCCCCGAGGCTTTCAACAATTTTGCTTGCTTCATTTCTTGTAAAATCTTTGAGTGTTCCTGTAAAAACAAACGTAAGCCCTTTTAATGGTCCTTCCTTTGAAGTTTCTACAAGTGTTTCGCTTGTGTTTACACCTGCCTTAATAAGTTTATCAATAACTTTTCTGTTTTCAGAGGAGCTGAAGAATTCAATAATAGATTTTGCGGTAACAGGCCCAATCCCTTCAATTTGTAATATATCTTCAACTTTCGCATTCATTAAATTATCAAGTGATTTAAAGCGTTCTGCAAGGAGTTCTGCTGTTCTCTTACCGACATTAAATATACCAAGTGCGTATATTAGATTTGAAAGAGGTCGCAACTTGCTTTCCTCAATATTTCTCAAAATTTTTTCGGCAAGTACTGGCCCCATTCTTTCAAGCGTGAGTAGTCTTTCTTTTGTAAGATAATAAAGATCACCATAATCTGTAACAAGTCCTTTATCGACCAATTGGTCTACAAGTTTCTCACCAATTGACTCTATATCCATTGCATCTCTTGAAACAAAATGGATTATACGTTCCTTAACTTGCGCAGGACATCTGACGTTTATGCAACGAGTTACAGCAAAACCCTCTTCTCTTACAAGCGGACCACCACAAACTGGACATTTATCAGGCATCTTAAAAGGTATTTCGTTACCTGTTCTCTTTTCTTTTACAACTCTTACAACCTCGGGGATAACTGAACCTGCCTTATGAACAATAACATGGTCTCCAATTCTAATATCAAGTGCCCTTGCAATATCTTCGTTATGAAGAGAAGCTCTCGAAACAACTGATCCATCAATTTCAACAGGCTCAAAAATTGCAACTGGTGTTACAGCTCCAGTTCTTCCCACGCTAAAAATAATATCTTTAACAATTGTTTCTGCTTCTTCTGCAGGGAATTTATACGCAATTGCCCAACGTGGTTCATGGGATGTTGCCCCTAATTTTTTTTGCAGTTCAATATCATTTACTTTAACAACTACACCGTCTGCACCAAATGGAAAAGAATCCCTTACGGAAGTTAGCCTTTTTACTTCTTGTATTACACTTTCGATATCCTTATGAACCCTTACTTCAGGACTTATTCTAAAACCAATTTTATTAAGATACTGAAGAAGTTCAAACTGTGTTTTGAATTCGACGCCTACAATTTCCCCAACACCATAAGCAATCATATGAAGTTTTCTTTGTGCTGTTATACGAGAATCAAGTTGTCTTATTGAGCCTGCTGCTGCATTCCTCGGGTTTGCAAACGGAGGTTCACCTTTTTCAATTCTTTCTTTGTTGAGTTTCTCAAAGTCCTCTTTATACATAATTACTTCTCCACGTACTTCAATAACAGAAGGAGGGGTATCAGTAAGAAGCTTTAAGGGAACACCTCTTACGGTTTTCACATTAGGGGTAACATCCTCCCCTCTTACTCCGTCCCCTCGAGTTGCACCTTTCACTAAAATTCCATTTTCATATCTTATTGATATTGCAAGACCATCCATCTTTAACTCAGTTTCGTATTCAATTTGATTTAAACCTGACTCTCTTTTAACTCTTCTATCAAACTCTCTTAAATCATTGTCATCGAATGCATTACCAAGAGAAAGCATTGGGACAGTATGAATAACTTCTGGAAACTCTTTAAGAGGTGGAGCACCAACCTTTTGAGATGGTGAATCAGGAGTAACTAAGTCTGGAAAACGCTCTTCTATTGCAAGCAATTCCTGAAATAGCCTGTCATACTCAGCATCTGTAATCTCAGGAGAATCAAGTACATAATAACGATAATTATGATAATTTATTAAATCTCTTAGCTCTTTAAGCCTTTTTTCAGCTTGCTCCCTTGTTAAATGAGAGACGTCAATTTTCATTTACACCCACCTCCTATCTTGTGAGCAGCTTTATATCCACCCCCTCAATTATATAAACATTTTGAGAATTCGAAGAGACTACAAAGATGGGATTATCTATCGAAAAGGCCTTTATGAATCGCCCTATTTCTCGGTCTTGTGAATCCTTTACCACTACTAGATAAAACACTGTCCCTTGCTGGTTTACATTTTTGTAAACATATGCATGTATTTGCGAGCCTTCAAGATACTCAAAAGGAGTAAAATCAACTTTTTGTATGCTATTTAAAAGTTTGCCTCTTGTGTCATAAAAGTAAAAACCGGATCCCGTAGAAAAAACTACTTTATTTTTACTAACAAAAATATTATGTATACTTGAATCAAAATTCGTTTTTGCAAGCATGGAAAGAGAACTATTATAGAAATATACAGGAAGGCTCGAATTATTTCCACTATTTTGAGTCTGATCAATTAATAATGTTTTATATCCTGCAACAATGTTTCCATCCACAAAATATCCAAAGACATTACTAATTGAACTTGTTTGTTTTTCAGTAATTGATGCTTTTGCTGCAATTCTTGAACCGTCAAGAAGATAAATATCTCCACTTTCAAGAACAAAAACTGCATTACCAGAGGAATCAATTGAGATTTGAGAATTTTGCCCCATGTCAGGAACAACATCTTTTGTAAGAACTTTTCCTGTTTTATCAATAGTTATAATCATGTAAGAAAGATCTTTCAGAGATTGAAAGAGCAATTTTACATTGCCATTATTTAGAAATGTAACAAATGGATCCCTTGGGATATAGTTATCAAAACCCAAACTATAAATCTCCTTAAAATCTTTACCCAATACGTGAAATTTAACTCCTGCAACGTAAATAGAACCATCAGAAGGATTTACAACAAATCCAAAAATTTTACTATCAATTTTTTTTGAAAATTTCGTATTACCCTCGTTGTCAATTAGGGCTACGTATCCCTGAGTATTTCCCACAAGAATTCCATTCTGATAAGAAGTAGCAGCAGTAGGAGGTTCTTGAAGAGTTTTTAAAGTTTTTTCATTAAATACGATCTGTTTAATGAAAAAAAGCCTATAGATTATTAAACCTGCAAATACCAAAACTAAAATAATTGAAACGGCAACTAAAAGTTGCAATTTAGAAATCTTCTTAATATTTACTCTATTTTTGTTCTTCATGCTTCAATTTTATGTGAATTTCCTTTTTAGTCAAGATATAAACTTAATTCCTTGATAACATAAGGATTTATATGATTTTTATTATAATATGGCGGGTTTATGTGAAAAAAAACAATTTGGACGGAGGAAGTTTTAATGCAAGAATTAAAACTGAGGACTATTATTTTAGCAGCATTAGGAAGTGCTGTAATCTCTATGAGTTCTATCTACGTTGCACTTCGAATTGGTGCATTACCTTGGCCTACCATTTTTGTTGCTATCTTATCAATGGCCATTTTAAAGGCCTTAAAAAACACAAATTTAAAGGAGATAAACGTAGCACATACAGGGATGTCAGCAGGTGCAATGGTTGCAGGTGGTATTGCCTTTACAATTCCTGGTATCTGGATGATTAACGAACAAACAAAGATAAGTTTCACCTATGTGTTCCTTGTATCCCTAATAGGCTCAGTAATTGGAGTTTTTATGGTTGCACTCATTAGAGAATTTTTTATTGAAAAGTCGAATTTACCTTTCCCTGTAGGGGTTGCAACTGCACAAACACTTATTGCAGGCGATGAGGGAGGAAAAAAATCAAAAATAGTATTTTCATCACTTGGTGCTTCAGCAATTTTTACCTTTCTAAGAGATGGATTTTCGAAAATTCCACAAGCAATTATTTTCAGAGGTCTTGAAAATTACGGAATCGGATTATTTATGTCACCAATGGCATTTGGCATTGGTTATATTATCGGAATTATCTATATGGGGGTATGGTTCATAGGAAGCATTATTGGAAATATTCTTATCCCTATTTTCCTTTCCTCGGCACTTCAAGGGATAAATGCCGCTATAACTTTCAAAAACAATTTGGGCATTGGGCTTATTATAGGCGGCGGTATTGCTCTCCTAATAAAAGATATAACACCTAAAATTTTGAGTATTTTCAAAAATGCATTCAGCAAACTGAACATATCCTACAAGATTATCTCTGTTGTACTTTTATCTATTCTTGGAATTGAACTTATATTCCTCAAACTTGGAATTATTGCAAGTTTATTAACGCTTGTTGGCGCAGCACTATCAGTTGTAATGGCTGCCTACACTGACGGGGCAACAGGCATTGTGCCAATGGAAATTTTTGGAATAATAATCCTTCTCTTTGTAAAACTTGTAATTGGTGGTAATTCTCTTTCTTACCTTCCTCTCTTTGCTATCGTTGCAATTGTTGCTGTTGCAAGTGGTGTTGCAGGTGATAACCTTCAGGATTTTAAAGCAGGGTCAATTATTGGAACAAATCCAAAAGCACAAATTATATCAGAACTTGTTGGTGCCATAGTGGGAGCAGTGTTTGGAACAATAGCAATGTTTATTCTCCACTTTGCGTATGGAAAGGTAGGACCAGGAACATTTCTTGTTGCACCACAGGCATATGCGGTTTCCCAGATGGTACAAGGACTTTCCAATCCAAGAAGTTTCATGTTTGGTCTCATAACAGGCTTTGCCCTCTATTTCTTTAACATCCCAACAATGATACTTGGCATTGGGGTGTATCTTCCGTTTATTATTTCTCTTACCGCATTTCTTGGAAGTGTTTTGAGAGTTGTAATTGATAAGTTCTTTCCAAAACAAAGCGAAAACTTTACACTTATTTCTTCTGGACTTTTAGGTGGCGAAGGTTTTGCAGGTACAATTGTTGCCATTATTAAGTTTATATGGAGGCTGTGATGGGAAGTATTACCGATGTTAAAGGAGTTCTTGTTGGTAATTACGAAGACTTGGAAAATCTGACAGGGGCAACTACAATAATTATAGAGAAAGGGGCATCTTCCGGTGTGGACGTAAGGGGGGGTGCCCCCGGCACTCGCGAAACAGACCTTTTAAAACCCGAAAACCTCGTTGAGTATGTTAATGCTATTTATATTGGAGGCGGAAGTGCAATGGGTCTTGAAGGTGCAAGTGGAGTTTCAAGATACCTTGAAGAGAGAAATATCGGTTTTGATACAGGAGTAAAAAAGGTTCCAATAGTAAGCGGTGCAATAATTTTTGACCTTGCCATAGGAAAACCTGTTTACCCAGATATTCAAGCAGGTTATATGGCAGCAAAAAACGCGACGGATAACTTCAATGCAAATGGTAATGTTGGTGCAGGTGTGGGTGCAACAGTTGGTAAAATAAGAGGCATGAATTTTGCAATGAAGGGTGGATTGGGAACTGAAAGCATAAAAATCGGAGATATTGTAGTTGGTGCTCTTGTTGTAGTAAATGCACTTGGAGATATCTATGACTTTGATAACAAAATCATAGCTGGCGCACTAAACGATGGCAAAAATGGATTTATCAACACTGAAGAGTTTATTCTGAAGACTCAAACTAATGAAGTACCATTTAAGAATACAACAATAGGTGTAATTGCAACAAATGTCAAATTATCAAAATCAAAATTAAAAAGACTTGCTATCATTTCTCATGATGCAATTGCAAGAAGAATAAAACCATCCCATACAATCTTTGATGGTGACACAATCTTCACCCTTTCAACTAATGAAATTGAATTTGAAGATTTACTAACACTTGGGGTCTTATTCGAAAATGTTTTAGAAAATGCCATTATCAATGCAATAAAATACGCAAAGACTATTCAAAACATTATTGCATTTGAAGACTTTAAAGTATAATATATTGAAAGGAGGGTTAAATGGTTGAAGAAGGAAAAATTGCTCCAGATTTTGAATTAAAAGATGCAGAAGGAAATTTAGTAAGACTTAGCGATTTTAGAGGAAAAATTGTAATATTATATTTCTATCCAAAGGCTCTTACATCTGGCTGTACAAAAGAGGCACAGGACTTTAGAGACCACTATGAGGAGATTAAGAAATTAAACGGAGAAGTAATTGGTATAAGTGGAGACAAAGTTCTTACGATAAAAAAGTTTAAAGAGAAAGAAAATCTTCCTTTTGTTCTACTCTCCGACGAAGGATTCAAAGTTTCAACCGAATACGGGGTTTATAAAGAGAAGAGTATGTATGGGAAAAAATATATGGGAATAGAACGCTCTACTTTCATAATTGATGAGAACGGTGTAATAAAAAAGATTATGAGGAAAGTAAAAGTTCCTAACCATGTTAAGGAAGTGATTGAAGAGGTTAAAAAATTAAGAGGTTTAAAATGAAGGCACTAATTATAGTTGATATGCTTAAAGACTTTGTGTATGATTGGGGAGCTTTAAAAATAAACGGAGCAAAGGAAATTATTCCTTATATTCAAGATTTAAAAACACAGTTTAAACAAGAAAAATTGCCTATAATTTATCTTGCAGATTCCCATGACACGTTTGATAAAGAATTTGAAATTTGGCCTAAACACTGCGTTGAAGGAACAGTTGGTGCAGAAGTAGTTGATGAATTAAAGCCTGATAAAGAAGACATTATTATAAAAAAGAAAACTTACTCTGGGTTTTTCAAGACAGACCTCGAAGAAACACTTAAGAAGTTAAACGTTAACGAAGTTTACATTGTTGGCGTTGCAACAAATATATGTGTGCATTATACGGCATCTGATGCAGTTTTAAGAGGTTACAAGGTGGTAATACCTTGGAAAGGAACAAAAGGAATAACCGAGGAAGACGAAATATACATGAAGAAACACTTTGAAAATGTTTTAAAAATAACAATTATTTAGGAGGATCGTGTGTTTACAAAAGAAGGGATTTTGAAAATAATTATTGATAGCGGAAATAATGGAATCACAAGAAGTGAAATCTACAAAAAAAAGACAAAGGAAAAAGATATAGTTGAGTCACTTGTTAAAACACTTATAGATGAAGGCAAAGTAGTCGAAAAGAAAAAGAGACTCTATGCAAAAGAAAAATTGCAAGAACTTCATGCTAAAACAGCAGTTTCTCAAGAGGAATTTGTAAAGTTAAAGGATTTTATAGAATTCAAAAATAAGGTCGAGAAAGCAATTGACGAACTAAAAGGGCTCATTTCGCAACTTAAAAACGAAATTGATCGAGCCTATGATTATATTAATGATGTCTTTATTTATCTAAAAGAGCCAGATCACGAAAAAGTAGGCGAAGTTGATGTTGATACATTGAGGATGATATATGATAACCTGAATGCAATTTATAATTTTGGTGACTCTGTACCAATTCCTGTTTTTAAAGACGAAGTTAAAAAACAATTTAATATTTCAGATGAAGATATTGACAAAATCCTTTTAGATCTCGATAGTAAAGAAATTATTTATCTCCAGACCATAGACAATCCAAAAGATTTTCCTGATACAAATAGAGGAATAAAGTTTGAGGGGAGAACTTTTTACTTTATAACATGGATGAAAAGAGAGTATTAATAGAGAAGTTTAAAAGCCTTCATCCTTTTAAAGAAAATATTATAAAAGACCCCTTCAGTAACGATATTATTGACGTTGAAACCATAAATAAAACTGCATTTGACAAAGTTATAGAAGAACTAAAGGAAGTAAAAGAATCTAAAAAACCAGATATTTTAATCTTACAAGGAGAACCAGGCTCCGGAAAATCGCATCTTCTTGCAAGGATCTATAGACATGCAGAAACTGAAAGATTTCTCTTTGCTCTATACAACCCACTTATCGTAAAAATTGATTCAACATATTCATCGCTTTTACGAAGTATCTTTGAAAGTTTTGAGCGAAAGCATTCTGAACTAAAAGCTAAACCCATAAATCATATAAGAGGAGAAATAATTCACATCGGATTGAAAGACTACAATTTACAAGAAGAACCAAAAATACAGGTACTTCTAAGAGAGATAAAAAAGCCCAAGAAAACACTCCTTCCTGCAGTTTTCTATGAGAACTTTATGTCATTGCCAAAAGATGCCCAAAATAGACTTGTAAAAGTTATCTCAGAAGAAACCTTAAAATACATTAAAGCTGAAAGTAATTATACCATAGGCAAAAAATACCTTAAAGCAATAATTGAAGCACTTATTGATGAAGAAAAATATCCTCTGTTGAGAGATCTTGTAAATGAAGGAAGCCTAACTAATGAAGATGCAAAAACACTAAATCTTACATCAGGATTTGTAGTAAATGAAGACATTGCTTTTGAAATTATTCAATCAATTTTTCTTGTATCACCATTCCCAATACTTCTTTCAATCGACCAAATAGAGCATTTTGATCAACACCTTGATAAAAAAGGGATAATCAATTTCCTTGAAGATCTTTACAGACTTGTTTCAAATACAAAAAATGTACTTCTACTTTTAAGTGCACAAACGGCTGTTTTCAGAAAATGGAATTCATTTTTACCAGAACATCTTAAAGATAGATTTGCAAATGTTGCATCCCTTGAGGGAATGAGAGCAGAAGAAGGACTGGAAATAATAAAAAAGAGAAACGCTTACTACTTTTCGAAATTGGGAGAACAAATTAACGATCCTTATTTCCCATTTAATAAAGAAGATATACTTTCAAAAATAAAAGAACATAAACTGAAATCACCAAGGAAAGTAATCGAGCTTGCAGATGAAATCCTTGAGGGCAAGATAATAGAGAAAAGGAGCCTAAAAAACGAGTTTGAAAATATTCTTAAATCACAAATATACAATAAGGATGACTTTGAAGAAGCTTTTGGTGAGTTACTTGTAACTTTATTGGGTGGAATTAATCTTTACCCTCGTGGAAAGAAACTTGTTATACAAGTAAATGATATGTCAGTTGGCATTGATAACTCCAAAAACTATTATTCAACTGTAAGAAAACTCGCAAGTTCATTAAAAAAGAGGAAGCTTAACAGAGCAATCTTTATAAGAGATGAAAAGATGCAGCTTAGATCTGGAACAAAATCAATGGAGTTGATAAAACAAAACGATATTTCAATAAGATACTACAATTTCGAAGAAGGGAAAAAATTAATGGCAGTTCAAAAACTCATAAGTCTTACAGAATCAGGAGATTTGGAGTTAGATACTAAAGAGGTTTCAGATTTTGCAAAAGAATTACTTAAACAATTTTTGGGAGAAATCCCTCAAAAAGGAAAAGTTATAGCGCCTCTCACGATGAAGAAACAAACAAAAGAAAAATATACTGGGGAAGCAAATAATATTGTTGAAGAAATTGTTTCAAAGATAAAAAGTGATTTTATTGAAGGAAAAATAAACGTTGCAAGATTGTCAAAATATATGGATAAAAAATATGCACACCTTATACCAGAAGTTGTCCAAAAACTTAAGATGATAGAAAGTCTTTATGTTAAAGAACAACAAAATGGAGAAATTTTTATTGCAAAGAAGAGTCTATGAACTGTCAGTTTCTGATGTATTAATGTTATCAAAGTGCGAAAAAGCACTTGAATTAAAGCTTAAAGGGTATAAAGTAAACTTTAAATTCGAAAAACTTTCATATACAGGAATGCTTCTACATAAGACTTTAAACTATTTTGCTAAGAGCACAAGTGAAGGATTGTTTGATGAAATTGATTTAAATAACAAAAATGTTGAGACTTATATTAAGAACAAAATATATGAGGTCTTTTTCAGAGAAGTCAACAAAGACAACAGGTCTACACTTGATATTGTTTGGAAATACCTTGAAGACTTTTCGGTACTTCTCTCGACCATAGTTGAAGAGAACAATATATCTCTAAAAGACTTATTTATATACTCAGAAAAGCCCTTCAAATTCAAATTGACGGATCAAACTTTTATAAGGGGCCGATTTGATGTACTTTTGAGAATCGGGAACAAGATAAAAATAATCGATTATAAGACAGGAAAAGATGATTTCGAAAGAGACACATTTCAAATTTCATTATATTATAAGGCAGTGAAGGACACGCTTGGTATTGAAGCCGATCCACACATAATGTACTTTGAAGATGGAAAAATCATCACAGAAAGTTATACCAAAAGCGAGATAGAAATGACGCTTGAAGTTATAAAAAATCTTATTAACACCTTTTTGAATAAATTTGAACAAGGAAAGATAGAACTTTCAACGAACAGAAAATTTTGTAAATTCTGCAGTATGAGAAACTATTCATTCTGCAAATTCACTTAGAAATTCCCCTATAGAGTCCTATAACTTTTCCAATAATTTTCACATCTCGAGTTATAAAGATTGGCTTATATTTTGGATTTGCAGGAACAAGATATAAGCCATCTTTCATTTTTTCAACTTTTTTAACAGTTGCTTCATCTCCAATAATGGCAACACAAATGTCTCCAATTGAAACAGGCGAATCAGGATCAACGATTACAAGATCTCCGTCTTCAATATGAGCTTCAATCATACTATCCCCCTTGACCTTAAGGACAAAGGCATGTGGATGTAATCTTGGGTCAACAGGAAATGGAAGAAATCCTTGAATATCCTCAACAGCAATAGTTGGATCTCCAGCATGTACTGCACCGACAAGTGGAAATTTATTCATCACGGGAGCAACAATTTTTATTGAACGCGCCTTTCCCTCAGTTTTCACATAGCCAAGGCGTTCAAGTCTTTTAACATAATCGTAAACAGTTGCAATCGAGCGTAAACCAAGTTTTTCTTGAAGATCTCGATAAGTAGGCATAATTCCTTCACTCAATAGTTCGATTAATGCATCAAGTACCCTCTTCTGCTTGTTTGTAAGTTTTTTGTCCATTCTTTCCACCTCGTTATATTGTACGAACATTTCTTCACTTGTCAAGGTCCAAATAATATAAAAATCAATCTACTCATTTTGCAAAAATTTTACAAAAGGTAAAATTAAATATGAAATACTTCATTATATTTTTAATTATTGCTACAATTGTTTACGGATTATTCATTGAGCCAAACGTTGTAAAGATTACAATCATAAATTTTCCTTCAAGCAAAATTGAAAACTCACTCGACAATTTTACAATTGTGCAAATATCAGATCTACATCTAAAGGATTTCGGCATGAAGGAGGAGTTCATTATAAAATCACTTATTACAATAAAACCCAATATAGTTGTTTTTACCGGAGATTTTATTGATGATAAAAAGTATCTAAATTTCTTGGATCAATTTCTAAATTCATTCAGATCAAACTATGATGGTCCTGCATACGCAGTGCTTGGAAATTGGGATTATGAAAGTGCACCCAATGAAATTGAAAATCTTTTAAGAAATAACAATATTACATTACTAAAAAATGAAAATGTTTATTATTCATTCAAAGACACAAGTTTCTATATAGTAGGTATCGACGATACCATTACAGGACACTATGATCTAAACTCTGCGCTATTTAGAGTGGATTTAAGCAAATTTACTCTGGCTCTATCGCATTCTCCAGATATTGAAACAAAATTCTCTAACGATCTAAAATTTGACTTAATTTTATGTGGACATACACACGGCGGACAAATTGGTATCCCATTTATCGCAAGAAAACTTGCTCCAACATCAACAAAATACATTAAAGGTCTTTACACTACTCAACACGGATCAATTTATGTAAATCGAGGCATTGGAACATCAGTCATACCTTTTAGATTCCTTTGTCCACCAGAGCTTACAGTCATAAAACTCAAAAGCAAAAAATAAAATGGTGCGGGAGGAGGGATTTGAACCCTCACAGGTCGCCCTACTGGAACCTGAATCCAGCGCGTCTGCCGTTCCGCCACTCCCGCAAACTACTTCTCAGTAAGCACTGAGGAAATTACCATAGGTGGTTTTACGGTCTTTTTTAGTATACTCTTTACGCTTCGCTCGATTTCCTTAGATATATTACCAAAATCACCCTTCTTTGCAAAGGTTTTTACTATCCTTTCTACTTCTACTTTAATCTCACGAATTATATCACCTTCTTGACCTCTTGGTAAGACAAATCCACGAGTTTCAATATGAATTGGACGTGCAAATTCCCTATTCTTTTTTAAAAATACAATTATGAGAAGTACCCCCTTTGTTGCAAGCTCTTTCCTCTCACCAATATGAGCAAGATCAACTTCGTTTTTCACAGGAAACTTCATATTCCCTTCAACAAGTATTTCACCGGTTGAAATTCTTGGTAGTTTTCTTAACTTGTGATCAGCGAGTGCAACACCCAGTCCATTTTCAAGAAGAACTATGTTCTGAGAGGGAATCCCTTCCTCTTCACCAATTTTCTTTGCATATACAAGATGCTTATATTCACCATGAACAGGAACAAAATACTTGGGTTTTACAAGATCTATCATAAACCTTATGTCTTCTTGGGAACAGTGTCCAGAAACATGAATTCCATCTTCTTTTCTGTAATAGACAAAAGCACCTAATTTAAATAATTTGTTCACGACTTCCGAAACAAGTCTTTCATTTCCTGGAATAGGATCTGCAGAAATTATAACAATGTCTCCTTTAGTTATTTTAATACCATTATGCTCGCCATTTGAAATCCTGACAAGTCCCGACATTGGTTCACCTTGTGTACCTGTTGTGATTATTGTTATCATTTTTTTGGGTAGTGCATTAATATCTGATAACTCAACTTCAACATTATCCTTCAGCTTAAGATAGCCGAGTTTCGAAGCAATTTTTACTGATTCAATAATGCTCCTTCCATCAAATGCTACTTTCCTACCAAGTCTTTCTGAGATATCAATTACCTGTTGTATCCTGTGGATATTTGTAGAAAAAGTTGCAACGATTACTCTTCCCGGAGCTTGCTCAATTATCTTGTAAAGACTCTGGCCAACAATCGATTCAGAACCTGTGAGACCACTTTCATCAGCATTTGTTGAATCTGAAAACAAAACATCAATTCCAGATTTAGATAATTCCTCAAGTTTTTCGATATCCATTTGTCGTCCATCTATTGGAGTAGCATCAAACTTATAATCTCCTGTAAAGAATATCCTTCCTTCTTCAGTTTTAACAACAACACCAAAGCTCCCAGGTATGCTATGTGTTACAGTTAAAAATGTGAATTCAAAATTTCCAACTTTTACAGTTTGCCTTGGTTTTACAACTTCAAAATTCAAAGTGCTTTTTAACTTTGGGGGAATATTTTCCTTCACAAGTCCAAGTGTTAAGTCAGAACCTAAAATAACGGAAGGTTTAGCTTCTTCAAGCAAGAATCTTAAGCCTCCGATATGGTCAAGATGACCATGTGTTAGCACTACTCCTTTTAACTTATTTTTGTTTTTCAAAACATAATTATAATCAGGGATTATAAAGTCTACACCAAATAGATCAGGCGGTGGAAATTTAAATCCAAAATCAATAAGGGCAAGATCACCTTTATATTCAAGCAAAGTTGAATTCTTGCCAATTTCACCAATTCCGCCTAACGGAATAATTTTAAATTCATTTTTCATCTCTTGACTTCTCCTTAAAAATCATTAAAATATAAAGGCGTTGGGGCGTAGCCAAGCGGTAAGGCAACGGACTTTGGATCCGTCATCCGAAGGTTCGAATCCTTCCGCCCCAGCCATTAAAAAATATCTCTAAAATAATTTATTTCAAATTTATCTTCTAATTTAAGTATATCTAAAATTCCAATTTCGTAATCAACATTTTTACCATTGATGTAAAAATTAACCGAATTAATAATATGATCTAATTTTCTTTTGCTTACTGCCTCAACTCCACTACCAAACTCTTTACTGCTTCTCGTTTTAACCTCAATAAAATATAACTTTTTACCCTTCTTTGCAATAATGTCTATCTCACCAAACGGTGTTCTAAAATTTCGTTTAAGAATTTTAAAACCTTTTGACAAAAGGTACTTTGCTCCAACTTCCTCTCCCTCTTTACCCAAAGAGTGAGACATTGTTGATACCTCTTAAAAATTTTTTCCTATGGATTGGACAAATCCCAAAGTTTTCAATTGCCTCTATATGCTCTTTTGTCCCGTAGCCTTTATTTCTATCAAATCCATAACGAGGAAACTCCTTAGAGAAGGCAATCATAATATTGTCCCTGTATACCTTCGCAAGTATAGAAGCACAGCTTATTTCATAAATAACACTATCCCCAGAAACAATGGCCTTTTGTTTGTAAGGTAAATCAGGAATTGTTCTATTTCCATCAACTAAAATTAGAACATCTTTTGGATCTAACTTACCAAATTTACTTGTAAAACTTAAAAATAAATTATCAAGCGCTCTTTTCATTGAAAGATAAGTTGCATTCAGAATATTTAAATTGTTTATTTCTTCGCAAGATGCAACACCAATACCAAATGCAGTTGCTTTCTCTACAATTTGATTAAAAAGAAACTCTCTCTTTTTAGGGGCAAGTTTCTTACTATCGTTCACGTTATCAATTTTCTGATTAATTATTATAGCAGCAGAAACGACAGGACCTGCAAGTGGTCCACGTCCTGCTTCATCGATTCCTATCCTAAGGATGTTCCCCACTGTATGCAAGTAGGAATTGAAAATGATTTATAGGCCAATAAACAAGAATTGCTCGACCTATAATACTTGAAATCTTAATTGGACCAAAGTATCTTGAATCAAGACTAACAGACCTATTATCTCCCATAACAAATACAGAATCACTTGGAACTTTAACTGGTTCCATATCTCTCATAGGAGAATTCAAATATGGCTCATGTAAAGGTTTATGATCAATATAAACCGTGCCATTTTTAATAGAAATTGTCTCACCTGGAAGACCAATAACTCTCTTTATGTATCTATCGTTTGGACTATTTGGGGGGATAAAAACAACAACATCCCCCCTATGAGGTTTCGAAAATCTATATGTAACCTTTTCTACAAGTACAAGATCCCCCGGCTCAAGTGTTGCAACCATCGAAGTCATCTGAACCCTAAAGGGTTGAATAACATAAGTTCTAAGTAAAAAAGAAATTAAAAATGCAATTAATATTAAAATAATCCAACTACGAAGTTCTTTATTAAAGTCACTCATTTATTGCTCAGTCTTTTCCTCGTTTATACTTTGAGTGGGTTCTTCTTTACTTGCTGTTTCAATTTTCTCTTTTACATTCTGTGCTTTTCCAAGTCGCTCTCTAAGGTAATAAAGCTTTGCTCTTCTTACATCACCTTTTCTTTTAACTTCGATCTTCTTTATAAGAGGAGAATGTAAGGGGAATACTCTTTCTACTCCAACACCATAAGAAACTTTTCTAACTGTGAATGTCTCATTAATGCCGCCGCCTCTTTTGGCAATAACGATTCCTTCAAAGACCTGGACTCTTTCTTTTCCGCCTTCTTTAACAATTGTATGAACTCGAACAGTATCACCAACATTAAAATTAGGCCTTTCTTTCAAATATTCCTTCTCAACTTCCTTCAAAATTTCCTTCATATAAATCAACCCCTTTCACATTTTCAAATATACCAAAATATTATACAGATTTCAAATACTTTTGCAACAAATTTTTGAAAATTTTGTTATAATATCCATAAAATGCTTTTTGGAGGTTACATGGAAAAGAAAACTGGTTTATGGGTTAATTTGAGTTTATTTTTGCTTTTTCTTGTATGGGCAAACTCATATACTTTCATTAAAATTGCAGAAAGACAACTTGAACCTATTTCACTTGTAATCGCAAGGTTTTTTATAATCTTCCCTTTTCTGTTTTTGTTTAAAGACTTTTATACTGGTATTAAAAAGATTCAATCGATTAATGATTTTCTCAAAATATTACTTGTGGGGCTACTTATTGTGCCAGCATATCACATATTTTTAAACACAGCTGAAACAATGATAAACGCATCTGTTGCAGCTCTTGTTGCAGGGTTTAGTCCTGTTATTACAGGAGTGCTTTCTTCAATTATTCTCAGAGAAAAACTTGAACAAAAAAGGATAATTGGATTAATAATTTCTCTTGTGGGAGTTATAACGCTTACATACGGTATTTCCCATAAATTTGAAATAAAAAATTCATTTGGAGTTTTATTAAGTTTAACGTCTGTAACCTCATGGGCACTTGCAACAGTAACTTCAAAATCCCTATACAATAAGTTCAAGCCAATAGAAGTAAATACATTAGGACTATTCTTCGGAACATTAGCGCTTATTCCTTTTGTTAAAGCTAGATATATTAAACAAATATTGACCATGAATTCGCAAACACTGATTGCTGTTCTGTATTTGGGAGTGTTATGCATTCTTATAGGCTATGCAGTCTGGTTTAAGGCACTAGAATATAAAGAGGCTTCGACAACCGCAACATTTATATATTTGAACCCCATAATTGGAAGTATAAGTGGTATTATCTTTTTAAAAGAGCCAATGAACATTGTTATGATAATTGGAGGAATTACAATTATTCTTGGTCTTTTCTTTGTAAATCCATTAAAAATGGAAATCAAAAGACAAGAGTCTTTTGAAAACAAATAAAAGAATCACTTTTAGATTTAAGAATGTATGTTAGGTGTTAAAAAGGTTAATATTTAACTATTTATAATTCTTGAATGTTTCTCAAAGTATCTAGTAGCATAGGTAATAAGATAGAGGAACATAACTTTTAAAAATAATCTCAGGTATTGGTAAAAGGTATGTGGGGAAGTGCTGATTTTTCTTTCGTTATTATAATCATCAAAATGAGGAAAAATCACCATATTTTGAGGGGGCAACAACCCCTTCAATGCTCCCCTAAACTGAGGAGATTCCTCGTGGCTACGCCACTTCGGAATGACCAACCATTTTGAGGGGGCA
>PNIL01000004.1 GCA_002877955.1 Caldisericum exile
GCCCCACAATTATATAATTGCTTGTAATTTAAAAATTAGTATTTATACCAGAGAATTCCTTCAACACTTGTGCCTTTTGCATTAATCCTTACATCGGCTTTGGTACGATCGGTACTTACATCGTAAACCCAACCGCCTACATCGGTAATTTCATTAACACTTACAACTCCATCGTTATTGCCAGTGGCTACTGCGTTACTCTTTCTAACTGTTCCATCTGTTAAGGTTGCTTCAACTGTGGGTACTGTTTCTTCTGCAAAAATTGAACCATTACTAAATGTAGTTGTGTCCGGGAATTTTCCACCGTTCTTTGCATAGTAAATGGCAAGTGCGGATCTTACTGTTCCAAGCTGTGCCTTTGCCTGTGCAGTTCTTGCTTCCTCAACCATGCCTTGGTATTTTGGTATTGCATACAATGCAAGAATACCAAGAATTGCAATAACGATTGCTAATTCAACTAATGTAAATCCTCTTCTCTTCATTTTATCGCCTCCTTAGAGAATTTTAGTATCATTTTAATAAAAAATCAAGTAGTTTTTAAAAAATTTTCAATTGTTTTTATACGTTGCTTTAAGTTGGTAAATATGCTATAATTTTAAATGAAAGTTAGGTATTCCTAATTTTAAGGAGATGCATTTATGTATGAAACCTTAGACAGAGTAAAGGCAAATAGGATTGTAAAGGTTGTTGATTTTGTGGTCCCAAAACACCACATTCATATTCCTCAATACATTGTTCGTCTTCAAGAGATGGGTGTGCTTAAAGGGGAGATAATAGAGGTTCGTAGGAATACTGGCATTGGACCTATTGAAATAAATGTTAAGGGAACAAAGCTTGCAATTGGAAGAGGAATTGCCTCTAAAATCATTGTGGAGGAAGTAAATGAATAATGGAAGCACAAATTCTCATAGAAAACAGTTGACAATTGCTCTTGCAGGTAATGCAAATGTAGGAAAATCAGTTATATTTAACCAACTTACAGGTGGAAACCAGATTATCGGAAACTGGCCGGGCAAAACTGTTGAAATTCAGGAAGGTTATATAGAGAAAAATGGTTTAAAAATTCGAGTTGTTGATCTTCCGGGTATTTATTCGCTTTCCACATACTCAGAAGAAGAGATTGTTACAAGAGAATTCATAATAAAGGAGCGACCTGATGTTGTAATCGTTGTAGTTGATGCCTCGGCTTTGTATAGAAATCTTTTTTTTCTTTTACAGATTCTTGAAATAGGGGCAAAAACAGTTGTTGCATTAAATCAATATGATCTACTTGAAAGAGACGGTTTTGAAATTGATTTACAAAAACTTGAATCACTTTTAAATGTACCTGTTGTAAAAACAATTGCAACAAAAAATATCGGTCTTAAAGAGCTTTTTGAAAGAACTCTCCTTATGGCTTCAAGAACATATGTCCCTAAATTCCCCAAATATGGTAAAGAAATTGAAGAGCGGATAAACAAGCTTGTCGAAGCACTTTCTCCATATGATTTTGATGTTTCAAAGAGATTTCTTGCCATAAAACTTTTAGAGCATGATGAAGAATTTGAAAAACTTGTGCCAAAGGATATACTTCATTTGAGAGATAAGTTAGCAAAGGAGCTTGAAGAAATTCATGGTGAGCCTATAAGGACAATCATAATTCAAGAGCGATATGCACTTGCTTCTCGAATTACCGCAGAAGTTTTAAGGAAGAAGACCAAAAGATCAATTGATTTTTCAAATAGAATTGACGATATCTTACTTCACCCAGTTTTTGGATTTTTCTTCCTAACCCTTATATTGCTTTTCATGTTTTTTGTTGTTTTTAAATTTGGAAGTTTTCTTTCAGACTACATTGGCGGGCTTTTCGATAGTTTAAAACCTCACTTTATGTCATTAAAGTTGGACGAATCTTTAAAAACTTTCATCTGGGATGGCCTTATTGATGGGCTTGTTGCAGCTTTTGGAATTGTTTTACCATATATTGCACCATTTTATTTGTTACTTTCATTTCTTGAAGATTCGGGCTATCTTGCACGTATTGCATTTTTAACTGATGCCTTTATGCATAAAATTGGTATTCATGGAAAGGCATTTATTCCACTTATTGAAAGCTTTGGATGTAATGTTCCTGCCATAATGGGCACAAGAGTTTTGGAACGAAGAAGAGATAGAATTATTGCCTCAATTCTTGCAACACTTGTTCCGTGTTCAGCACGCTCTGTTATTGTCTTTGGTCTTGTTGCGGCATTCTTAGGTCCAATTTATGCAATACTTATCTATGCGCTTGACTTTGTATTCATTTTCTTTGTTGGGCTTCTTCTTAATCGCTATCTAAAGGGAACACCTACGGGGCTTATTATGGAAATGCCTCGTTATCGAAAACCTGTTTTAAGAATTATTCTTAAACAAACTTGGATAAGGCTTAAGGAATTCTTCACATTTGCAACACCTATTATTGTTATTTCTAATGCGATTATGGAGGGACTGATACTTTTAAAGCTTCTTCCTTATCTTGAGCTTTCAGTAAAGCCGTTTGCATATATTCTGGGACTTCCTCCTCTTGCAACTCTTACGCTTGTTTTTGGTGCCTTAAGAAAGGAGCTCACCCTTATAATGCTTGCTACATTCTATAAAACTTCAAATTTTGCCTTAATCTTAACTCCTAAGCAAATTTTTGTATATGGATTTGTTACAATGATTTACATCCCCTGTGTTGCAACAATTGCGATGCTTAAAAGGGAGTTTGGAACAAGGGTTGCAATACTTATAACCCTTTTTGAATTCGTTCTTTCAATGATTTTAGGTGGAATTTTGAATTTACTTTTGAGGTTCATATGACACAATATACGAAAGGTATGGAAGATTATCTTGAAGCAATATATGTAATTCAGGAGAGTAAAGGTTATGCGCGAATTAAGGATATCGCAGAATTGCTCAGCGTTAAGCTTCCTTCAGTTTCAGAAATTATTAAAAAACTGCAAGAAAAAAATCTTATTGAACACACACCGTATGGTGGGATTAAGCTAACTGAAATTGGTAAAAGTATTGGGAAAAATGTTTGGGAGAAACATAAAACTCTCTATAGGTTTCTTAAAGACTACTTAAAAGTTGATGATGATACTGCTTTTAGAGAGGCATGTCTTATTGAGCACTCGGTATCTCAAAAAACGATTTTAAAACTTCAAGAATTCCTTAAAAACCTTGATAAAAAATAAAATGCCCTGCATAATGCAGGGCATTAGAATAAGGTGTTTCTACTTAAATTATTCCGTATGCAAGCATTGCCTTTGCTACCTTAATGAATCCTGCAATATTTGCACCAACAAGGTAATCTCCAGGATAGCCATATTGAGCTGCTGCTTCAAGAGAAGTCTTGTGGATATTCCTCATAATTTCCCTTAATTTGTTATCAACTTCTTCTCTTGACCACTGGAGTCTTATGCTATTTTGAGTCATTTCAAGGCCAGATACAGCAACCCCACCTGCATTTGCCGCTTTTGCGGGGCCATATAGAACTTTATTTTCTCTAAAGATATTTATTGCTTCGAGGTTTGAAGGCATATTTGCACCCTCTGCTACTGCAATGACTCCATTCTTCACAAGGGCATTTGCATGGCTTGCGTCAATTTCGTTCTGCGTTGCGCATGGAAGTGCAATATCAACTTTAAGGCCTTCATCTCTTATTACATCCCAAACGGATTTTCCTTCAAAGTATTTTGCATGTGGGTACTGGTTCACATACTCTTTGATTCTTCCACGCTTAACATTCTTAAGGTCCATAACAAATGCAAGTTTCTTTGCATCAATACCCTCTTCATCAACAACTGTTCCGTTTGAATCAGATAGTGTGATTACCTTCGCACCAAGTTGGATTGCCTTTTCTGTAGCATACTGTGCAACGTTTCCAGAACCACTTATTGCAACAACCTTATTTGCAAAGTCAGTATTTCTGGTTGCAAGCATTTCCGAAGTGAAATAAACAAGTCCATAACCAGTGGCTTCGGGTCTAATTAGAGATCCTCCATATTCCAAGCCTTTTCCAGTAAGGACTCCTGTATGCTCATTTACGATTTTTTTATAGTATCCATACATAAATCCGATTTCACGAGCACCTACACCAATATCGCCTGCTGGAACATCTGTATCAGGTCCAATGTGCCTAAAGAGTTCACTCATAAATGCATAGGTAAATCTCATTACTTCTCTATCACTTTTCCCTTTTGGATCAAAGTCTGATCCACCTTTTCCACCACCCATTGGAAGTGTTGTAAGTGCATTCTTAAAGATCTGTTCAAAGCCGAGGAATTTAATTATTCCAAGGTTTACAGATGGATGGAATCTTAGCCCACCCTTGTAGGGTCCTATAGCATTGTTGAATTGAACTCTAAAGCCCCTATTTACATGGACTTCGCCTGTATCATCTTCCCAAGTAACTCTAAACATAATTACCCTGTCTGGTTCGACGATTCTTTCGTAGATTTTTGCCTTTACGAATTCAGGGTGCTTTTCTTCTGTTGGTTTAAGAGTCGTTAATACTTCTGTAACAGCCTGTATAAACTCTGGCTGGTCCTTGTCTAAGGTTTTTACCTTAGCAATTACATCATCAATTTGAGACATACCTTACCTCCTTCTCATTTATGCCTTTTTCCGGTTTATCCGGCCAAGTTTAATTATACCAGAAAATTATATTTTAAACAAATTTTATTTGTATAGGAATTCACTATAAAAACTCCCAAGGGTTCTATAAAAAACCAGTGCACCTATTAAAGATGGAATGTAATAAGAAAACATTCTAAAAAGAAAAGTTTGAAGTGGCGCAAAGTTTTTTGCAATTGGAAGGAAGAGTAGAAGATAACTTCCTTCAACAATGCCCATACCGCCTGGCGTTATCCCTATGGTTGCAATGAAATTCGAGGCAATTTGAGTTAAAAAAGCTTCATAAAAATTGAAATTCACTCCTATTGCCTTGAGGCTTGTAAGTCCAATCATTTCATAGAGAAGTTGACTAACGAAACTTATCAAAATGAGTTTCGTTAAGTTTAGCGGATTTTTTAATATGAATCTCAAACCGTCTGAAAATGCATCTACCTCAAGAATAATTTGTGTCTCGTTAACTTTAAGATTCAGTTTCTTTATCATTAATTTTATAAAGTTTTTTGTTTTCTCTGGGTTTACCATAAAAAATAGCGCAAGGCTTGAAAGTGCAAATGCAAGTGCAATAATGCTTAATAAGAAATTTCCCCTAATACCTTTTATAAAGTGATGCGGAAGTATAAAAAAAATAACTGCAAAAATGAGAGACACGATAACCGTAAGAATTGTATATGAAATTGAAACAAGTGTTGAGGAATTAAAATCACTTTTTATTTTCTTTAATAGATACATTTGTGTTGCTATACCTCCAGAATAATAGGGTGTGATATTAGATGCAAAAACTGATGAAAGCACGATTTTTAAGGAATCAGCGTAGGATATGTTGCTATTAAGTGACCGCACAAGTTCTTTAAACTTGAACGCATTTAATAAGATAACAACATCCATATTTATAAACAGGATTAAAAACCAAATAGGCTTCAAACTCTTTAAAAGCTCTTTAAGAGAGATACTTTTAAATATAAGATAAACGAGAACTATGAATGTTAAAATAGAAAGAAGGAGCACCTTCCTTAAAGTTTTTTCTACACTTCTTGTGCCCCTTCCTTCCATCTTACTTTTCTATCTCATCTGATACATAGAATTGCTCAATATTTCCGTTTGCTTTGGCAATAATTTCTTCTTTTCTCTTTTTGTATTCTTTTGTTTTCTTTGCAATTTCAGGATAATCTCTTTCAAACACAGGCCGAGAGATTTCTTCCCATTTCTTTGAAAGCTCATCAAGGTGT
>PNIL01000054.1 GCA_002877955.1 Caldisericum exile
CTTCATCTTTTCTATCCTGACGTGTTGTTGTTGAAAGTTCAAGTGTCAACTTCTTGCCGTCTTTGTATCTATAACCATCGGAACCCATCTTCCAACCAGCATCATCAAGAAGTTTATTTGCCATTGCAGGATCGTATTTAGGTAAAACGGCCTTTGGATTCCTGTAAAATTCATTAAATAGACCAATGTATGGATAGTACATTACTGTTCTTTGTCCAAGGAAAACACGGTTATTCAAATCGTTATAATCAATTCCATATGCAAGTGCTTTACGCACTCTTACATCTGAAAGAATTGGATCTGTTGTGTTAATCTCAAAATGTTCCCAGAATGTAGAAGGAATTCTCTGAACTTTAATTGTAGGAATCTTTTCTGCCTGCTGTGCTTCTTTTATACCAAGACCAATAAGAGTCAAATCAACTTTACCTGCAAGAACGTTCATAAGCATTGTGTTTGTATCCGGTATCCACTGATATACAAACCTTTGAATAAGAGGCTTTGAACCTGCCCAACCAAACCAATTTGGATTTGGGACAAGAGAAATATAAGAACCTTCAACCCATTGCTCAATCTTATAAGGACCTGCATGAATTGGCTTCTTTGCTAAATCAGAGGAGGTTATTTGCTCAAGTGGAACTTGGCTCCAGAAGTGTTTTGGATAAATTGGAAGACCCGCATTCGCATATGGAGTTGTATCCTTCCAAGTTACAACCATCGTATAAGGATTAGGGAATTCAATTTTATCAATCTTGTCATATGGATCAGTTGATGGAATTTGCTCAATCTTTCCTGAAAGATATATATCATACACTGCAAACTTAATATCCTGTTCATAGTTTACAGGTACACCATCGGACCACTTAACTCCCTTTCTAAGGTAGTAAGTTGTCTTCATCCAAGTTTTTCCATCCGGACCTTTAAATGTTGTCCATGTGCCATCTTTGAAGTTAGGAACATTAAGAGCCATACGAGGAGCAAGAGTTCCATTAGGGAATTCCATAATAAGACCATCTTCATACTGCATTGCAATATTACGTTGTGCCATCATTGATGTTGCAAATGACATCAACGCATCTGGTTCCTGTGTTTGTGCAATAACTACCTGCCCACCAGCTTGTGGAGGAACAACAATCTTATAGATTGCATAAGCACATTCTGCCCTTGTTGCTGCCATTGTTGGGTCAACGGTTCCTTCTTTCATATGGTATGTAAGGATCTGGATATCAGGCCTGTATGCAAGAGTTACTGCGCCAGCTGCCCAAGATGCAATCTTTTTCCAGTCATTAGCCCAAACAATAGGTTCGCCTTTAAAGGCCTCTGCTTCTGCACTTTTTCCAAGGACTCTTACACCAAGGACTGCAAGTTCCTGTCTTGTGATAGAGTTTGCAGGCTTGAATGTCCCATCGGCATACCCCTTGATATAACCAGCTTTTACTGCAGCTTCAATAAACCCATAGGACCAACGATCTTGCGGTACATCCTTAAAGGTTGGAGTAGTAGGTTTATACTCTGATAATTTCTTTGCAATACAAATCATCTTTGCAAACTGCTCTCTTGTAACTGGATCTTCGGGTTTGAATGTTCCATCGGGGAAACCCGCAATAACACCCTTAGAAACGAGATAATCAATCTGATCTTTCGCCCAGTAATCTGAGCCTACGTCTTTAAAACCTGCTGCATTGACACCCAATGGTCTTACTGCAAAAAGCGTAATAACCATTGTGATTGCAACTAACAAAACTAATACTTTCTTCATGCTCTTACCTCCTTCTTTTAGATTTTTAAAACAAACTTTTCGAAAATTTTTTGCCAACTTTCACCTCCTTTAATGTAGAGTTTCTAATCCTAATGGTACTTGCAAACTCCATATATAATTATACAGAAATTGACGAGATTGCAAATATGAATAAAACTTAATTTTGTAAAAAATCTTATCGCCACTCCTATAAACTTGATCAAAGGTTAAATGTTCATTGTTGTTAAAAGGAGACGCATCAAATAGCAATTCAAAAAACTTAGCTAAAACTGAAAGGACATTATTATTATTTCTATATGTTTCTTCTTTTAAAACAGTAAAGGTATTCTCGAATATTTTCTCTTTAAAAGGTGTTGGATCTACTTTTTTGTCCTTTAAAAGAAGCGCAATCTCAAAAAGTTCTGCTTCTTCTTGAGAAAGCTTTTCATGTAGAAAGGGCTTCTCATTCAAAAAATCATCCAAAATCTTTTCAAATCTGTCCTCAATGCTATTCATTAAGCATCTCCTCGATAATATCTTTTAATTTCTTTAAAGCTCTAAATTGCAAAACTTTTGTTGCATCTTCACTCTTTCCCAAAATATCCGCAATTTCTTTGATGCTCTTATTTTCATAAAACCTCATCACTATTATTTCTTTGTATTGCCCAGGTAATCTTTCAAGTGCATCCGAAATAGTTTTATTAATGTATTCACTTGCAAAAGAGTCATAAGGGTCCTTAAGAAGAGGCTCATATGCTCTATCAAACTTCTCCTCAAGGTCTAATGTTTCCCTACCAAGATTCTTCCTAAACCAATCCCTTACCAAATTTCTTTCTATCGCATAAAGCCAAGTATCAATATGGTAACCTTCTTTCAAATCAAAAGAAGGGAGAGATTTAATAAATTTATAAAAAGTTTCAGAAGTAATATCTTCTGCTATTTCTTTCATTTTTATCCTTCTGTAGGCGTAATTAAAAATCCTTGCATAGTAAAACTCAAAAAATTCTCTAAATGCAACTTCATCGCCACTTTTAAGTCTTTCAATTACCTTCCTTTCGTCCAACTCTTTCTCCTATATACGAAAAAAATTCCAAAAAGTTACACTAAAAATTTCCCACAACATCGCCAATTTTAAATATTCTTGGAGTAAGAACAACAATAAGGGATGAAAAATCATTAAAATCAGGATTTTCAACTTTTACAACTACGAACTTTGGATCATAATCAAAGACTGCTACTTTTACATCTTTAATTATATTCCCATTAACAATATATATAAAATATTCTCCCGATTTCTTTATTAAAGCATTTTTCGGAATTTTTAAACCGTAAACAGTTTTTTCAAGTATTTTTAAGTACCCGTTTGATGTTAGTATCTGTGGTAAAAATTCTGATACCTCATAAAAACAATACTCTTCGTTATTATAAACAAGTTTTGCTTCTCCTTTCACAAACTGATTAATAAAAATAGTCAAAGAGTTATCTTTTGCTATACTAATAGGGAGAGCAACAGTTAAGTCTGACACAACAATTGAAGCAAAAGGCTTATCTTTTAAAACTTTATCACTTTCAATCCATGTAAATCTAAAAATTTTTTGATTTTCTATAAGTTGTGAAACATTATCACACTCAATATTTACGAAACCTTTAACAAAGTAACCGCTTGCAGGTGCCAAAATATCAACAATGCCATCTTTTGTAGAAAGGATGCCTACAACTTCATCCTTATGAACAAAATCAAAATCGTCTTTTAGAAACTGAATACTGCCATCCTGATCTGCACTAATGTTTTTAGCACAGAACAAAAGATTTCCTTTAACTTCTTTATATATTTCAAAATATCCAAAATTTGCAGTATAAAGCCCTGCAAGGCTTTTTCTAACAAAAGCTCTTAGATCGTTTATGAGGCCAAGAATGAGAACAATTATTACTAAAACAGCGATTGTTACAATAATTTTCTTTTGCATTCACTACTGTTTTCTTTTCCTTAAAAATGCCGGTATCTCGAAATCTCCAGTATCGAAATGTTCGTCAAACTTTACTACCTTCTCTTTTGGCCTCTCTTCACTTATTTTGTCAAATCCTGCTGCGATAAGTGAAACTCTCACTTCATCCTCAAGGTCTTCCTGTAAAACTGTTCCAAAAATAAGATTTGCATTCTCACCAACAGTATCTCTTACAAATGTTGAAGCCTCATTTACTTCATAAAGAGTTAAATTTTTACCCCCTGTAATATTTAATAAAACCCTCGTTGCTCCAGTTATAGAATACTCAAGCAATGGACTTGAAATAGCCTGCTTTGCTGCATCAACCGCGCGGTTTTCTCCGCGTCCTGAACCAATACCAAACCATGCATTACCAGCTCCGGTTAAAGTTGTTCTAACATCAGCGAAGTCAACATTAATTAAGCCTGGTTTTGTTATAATTTCCGAAATTCCCTTCACCGCATAGAAAAGCACATTATCTGCAATTCTAAAAGCTTCGTTAATTGGCGTTTTCTTATCAATTATCTTAAGTAATTTATCATTAGAGATTATAATAAGTGTATCAACATACTGTAGAAGTGCCTTTATACCCTCTTCTGCCTGTTGTATTCTTTGTCTACCTTCAAAGGTAAAAGGACGTGTAACAACTGCAACAGTAAGAATTCCAAGTTCCTTTGCAATAGAAGCAATCACAGGAGATGCACCTGTTCCTGTGCCTCCGCCCATGCCTGCGGTAATAAAAACAAGATCAGCACCTTCAATGACTTTTCTTAATTCGTCTTTACTTTCTTCCGCAGATTTTCTTCCCACCTCAGGAAAGCTTCCTGCACCAAGACCGCCTGTTGTCCTTGGTCCAATTTGAACTTTCTTTTCTGCCTTATTAAGAGACAGTACCTGAACATCTGTATTAACAGCAATAAATTCAACACCTTCTATACCTTCATCAATCATTCTGTTTATGGCGTTACCCCCGCCACCCCCAACTCCCAATACTTTTATCCTTGCTTGTGCTGCCTTCCATGGATCCATATCAAACATAAATACCTCCTATTCAAATATATCCTTAAGCCAAGATAATCCTGAGAATGGACTTCTTGACCTTTTTTGTTCGCTTCCCTCAGAAAGAGCATAAAGAATCAATCCGATTGAAGTTGCATATTCTGGATCGCTTAAAATATCCGAAAATGTATATTCACCTCTCGGAACACCTAATCTTACCGGAATTTCTAAAACATCACTTGCTCTCTTTATAAAATTTTTGAGTTTAGCACATCCTCCAGTAAAAACAACACCAGAATGCAACGCACCCCAATAGCCAGATTTTATTAACTCGAGTTTTATAGTTTGAAGAATCTCATCAACTCGTGCAGTTATAACATCCGATAGATATGAAGAATCAACTGTCAACTTTTCATCAGATCCAATTCTTGAGACTTCGATAGTGCTATTTTCAGGATTATTACTAATTGATGCAAAACCAAATTCTTTTTTAATTCTCTCTGCCTCCTCAAGGGAAATTCTCAGAGCATACGCTATGTCTTTTGTGATATACTCTCCTCCTATAGGAAGAACAGAAGTATGTGCAATGCTTCCGTTAATAAAAATTGCAATGTCTCCGGTGCCTGCTCCAATATCAACAAGAGCAACACCTAACTCTTTCTCCTGCTCTTTCAGAGTAGATAAAGATGAAGCAAGCGATTGGAGGACAAAAGCCTCTTTTTTAAGATCAACCATAGAAATCACTTTTTCAATATTATATAGAACAGTCGAAGATCCTGTAACAATATGGACTTCCTCTTCAAGCTTGATTCCTGACATTCCAATAGGATTTCTTATTCCGCCTTGTCCGTCAATTATATATTGTCTTGGTATGGAATGAATCACTTTTTGGTTTGGTTGAAGCAAAAGTACCCTTGCAGACTCCTCAACCCTCTTTATATCATCCTTTGATATCTCTCTTCCCTCTTTGGATACAATAATACTCCCTTTGTTGTTAAGAGAAAATATATGTGTTCCAGAAACAGATACATAAACATTCTGCGCCTTTTTGCCAGCCATAGTTTCTGCTATCTTTTTTGCTTGCATCACAGCTTCAGAGGCTTTGTTTAAATCTATAACTACACCTTTACTAACACTCTTTGACGGAACAGTCCCAACGCCAATAATGGAGGCATTCCCATCACTTATTTCGCCAATAAGAAACTTTATCGTTTGACTTCCTAAGTCAAGCGCAGAAACTATTCTATCCATTTTCCCTCCAAATAATCACTGCTTGCATATTAAATCTTAGATCAATGGACTTTATATTTTTTACATCCTTTGATAAAACCTCTAATGTTTTCAAATACTCTTTCATTTTAAATTCGTAATCCCCTTTACCTATTATAATTAAAATACCATTTTTATCTACAAATCCAATACCTTTATCAAGTAATTCAAAACTTTTTATTAAATCTAATAAATTATTATTAATACAATATAAAATTAAGTCTCCTATTACATTATTGTAAGATGAAGAATAAAAATTTGCAAAAACAACAGGCAGACTTGAACTGCCGTTATTAATCAAAAATCCACTTTTCGTTAAACCAAAGATTCCATCCTTGAATTGAATGTTTAATAAAGGCGTTTCGTAATAAGAAATTTCAAGTCTAAATGGTTCTCTTTTAATTTGCATTTCTCTTAGAGGTAAAATACCGAGATAAAAAGGACCTACTTTTCTTAATAAATCATAAGCTTTTATAGGCACATTTGAAGAAATATTAATATTTCCTGAGAGTACAAATATAGGATATAGAAACAAGAAAACAATTAAACCTATTACAGTTATTGATATAACTAATCTTTTCACCTTTTCCTTTGAAGTGCCTCTTGTACAATAAAATCAACCAAATCTTCAAAGGAAATATTTTCTGCTTTTGCTGCATCAGGTACAAGGCTTGTCTCAGTAAAACCCGGGATTGTATTGACTTCAAGGACATAAACATCAGAAGAATTAGCAATCATGTCAATCCGCGCAAAATCTCTTAACCCAAACTCTTTATAGATTCTCTTCGCGTATTCCTCTGCAAGCGCCTTTTGATAACTACTAATCCTTGCAGGAATTATATGCTTAGACATAGAAGGAGTATATTTGGACTCAAAATCATAGAACTCGTGAGCAGGGACTATCTCAATAATAGGAAGGACGTGAATATCCGGATAATTGCCAATTATGGCTACAGTGATTTCGGTTCCCTTTATATAATCTTCGACAATCACCAAATCGCTTAACTCAAATGCCTTGGCAAGCCCCTCATTATAGCTATCTTCATTTTTTGCAATTGTTATACCAATCGTAGAACCCTGATCAACTGGTTTAATAACGAGAGTATCGTTTCCTAAAAGTTCGGAAACATAGGAATAAGGAAGGGTATTATCTCTTCTAAAATAAGCAAAAGAAGGTGTTTTTATATCAATTTCTCTAAACATAAACTTAGAAAATAATTTGTTCATGCAAAGAGCGCTTGCAAAAACTGAAGAACCTGTATATGGAATATTCATAAGTTCTAATGCACCTTGGACTGTCCCATCTTCGCCAAATTTTCCATGAAGAGCTATAAAAACAACGTCAGGATTTGCATCTTTTACCACATCTTCAATATGATTCTGAAAGTCATACTCAATAACCTCATATCCCTTTTTCTTTAAGGCATTTGAAACTGCCCTACCACTTTTAATGGATATATCTCTTTCTGTAGATTTTCCACCGTATAAAACAAGAACTCTTGTACTCATTTTTTCCTCTCAAGTAAGTTTAAGTTCTTGAATTTTCCAACTAATCTTATTTCAAGTTCAAGGATAAGGTCCTTTTGTTTATAAACTCTTAACTGTGCTTCTCTTATAAGATTAACAACATCTTGCGCTGTTGCGTTACCAAGATTTACAATAAAATTCGCATGTTTTTCAGAAATCAAGGCATCACCAAATCTTAAACCCTTGCATCCTGACTCTTCAAGAACTCTACCAGCATAAGTTGTAGGCGGATTTTTAAAAACACTCCCTGCACATGGGAGATTGTATGGCTGTTTTTCTAATCTCCCTCTTATGTTTTTCTCTTTTTCCCTTAGGATTTCCTCAAAAGGCTTTTGCTCAAATGTGAGAACTGCATTAAGAAGAATAAGTGGCTCCTCTTGAAGGATGGAATATCTGTAATCAAAATGAAAATCATCGTGCCTAAACCTGTAAATTTTGCCATTATAATCAATCACATCAGCATATTCGATTCTTGTACTGATATAGTGAGAATTTGTGCCAGCATTCATTGCTATTGCACCACCTAAAGCACCTGGGATACCAAATGCAAATTCAAAGCCACCAAGATTTCTTCTCGAAGCCTCTTCTATTAGTTTCTGCAAAGGCACCCCTGCTTCAGCAAAAGAAAGAGTATTATCAAATTCAACTTTTGAGAATCCCTCTGCCATTTTGATAACAAGCCCTTCGATTCCATCATCAGAAACGAGTATATTTGTGCCATTACCGATAACTGTAATTGGTAATTTTTCTTTTTTTGCAAACTCAAGCAATTTTTTTAAATCCTCAACATCAGAAGGAATTGCTAAAATTTCTGCAGGGCCTCCAATCTTGAAAGAGGTATGCTTAGCCATCGGCTCATTAAAATAAACACGACCTTTTATAAGTTCTTTAATATTTTCCTGTATTTTCATTTTTCTCCTCTTAATTTTAGCATTATTGAATCTATAGCCAAATATACATCTCCTGGTCCAAGGGTTATAACTATATCTCCCGGTTTAGCAATATGTGAAACAAGATCCGCTACAGCTTCAAACTTTGAAGCAAAAAATACATTTTTCCCTGGATTTAAGGTCTTTATCCAATCAAACACTTTTTCATTAGTAATACCTTCAATGGGATTTTCAAATGCTGAATATATAGGAAGCACAATTACAAAATCTGCAAGATAGAAAGGCTTTGCAATACTTTCTTTAAGCGAAAACACACGGGTAAATCTATGTGGTTGGAAAATTGCAATAATTGATGCATTCGGAAAGTGATTCTTTAAAGCCTTTAACGTAGCTTCAACCTCAGTTGGATGATCTGCATGATCATCAAAAATATGGATACCCTTAACACTACCCTTATATTCAAGCCTCCGCTTGGGTAATGAAAAATCCCTTAAAGAAGATTCAATTTCATCAAAAGAAACATCAAGTAATCGGCCGACAAGAATTGATGCAAGAGAATTTGACAAATTCTGCTCTCCAAAAACATTAATCTTAAGAAGAGGAGATTTTTTGCCTAATACATTTGCTATAAACGCTATCCCATCCCGTTCAAATGAGTAATCAAGTATAGTTGCATGAGCTTCTTGATTTTTGATGCTATAATAGAGGGGAGGCTTTTGAAGATTTTCTGAAACCTCAAAGGCTGTTTGATCATCCCTGTTAACAACAACTGTTTGAGAATGTTCCATAAACTCAAAAAAGGCGCTTTTAAGATTTTCAAAATCCCAATTGTAAGAGTTTAGATGGTCTCTATCAATGTTTGTAACAATGCCTATGTGTGGATTAAAAAGTAAGAACGTCTTGTCACTTTCGTCAGATTCAATAACAAAATACTCTGCTAAGGGTAAAAAACGTTTATTCTGCTTATGATCTCCACCAATATAAGAATTTACACGAAATTTCTTACTTAAGATTTCCGAAATAAGAGATGTAGTTGTTGTTTTTCCGTGAGTACCTGCAACAACTACACTTTTGTAGTCTTTTGCAATCTCTGCAAGCGCTTCGCCACGTCTTTCAATTGGAATACCAATTTCTTTTGCCTTTAATAAATGCGGATTATCAGCCGGAATCGCAGATGAAAAAATAATCTTATCAATAGTCTTATCAACTTCAAATTCCTTTGGATTTACATCAACCCCAATTCCTTTTAGGTAATGTGTTGTCTCATTTTCTTTGACATCAATCCCCAAAACGTTATATCCAAGCGCTGTATAAATTTCTGCAAGGCGCTTCATCCCAACTCCCGCAACTCCAAGCAAAAGTACTTTTTTCATCTATCTTCCTCTAACAAATCCGCAATTCTTTTCTCTGCATCCTTAGGATAATGTTTACTACATTCCAAATTTATTATACGAAAATAATTTTTAAAATCCACTATTTTTTTAACCAAAATTTCCTTCGAAAGATTCTTTTCCTCAATAACAGTAACACATCCGTATTTTTCAAAATATTTTGCATTGTAAAATTGATGATTGTCCCTTGCATATGGAAATGGAACAACAATTGAATATACATCATTGAGAACCAATTCAGATAGGGTCATTGCACCTCCTCTTGTCACCGCTATTGACGAGACTGCATATGCATAACCCATTTTATCAAGATAGGGATATACTCTCAAATTTTGATGGTTGTTCAAATTATTGAATTCTTGAAAGAATTTGTTTCCTGTTATAAAAATAATTTGAATATCTTCCTTCAAAAGTTCTGGAATAGCCTCTCTAATTATTTTATTTAAATTGTATGCTCCACCGCTACCACCAAATGCAAGAAGAGTAAATTTATCTGCAAAGTTAAAAAATGAAAGTGCTTCTTTCCTATCTTGGTTAATAACTTCCTTTCTTACAGGATTCCCCACAAAAACGCCTTTTTTGCCAAATTTATTATTCACATCCTCAAAGCCCAAAAATACCGTTCTTGCAAATCTTGAAAATATAAGGTTTGTCTTTCCTGGTATGATATTTTGCTCATAGAGATAAATAGGAACTCTATATAAGATACCTGCAAGTAAAATTGGAAGTGAAACATAACCACCTCCACCAAGTATCTTATCAGGTTTTATTTTATTAATTATCCTTAAGGCATCAAAAAATCCTCTAATAGAAAAAACAATAAACTTAAAAAGCTTTACTATATTAAAATCAAAAAGAGAAGCAGAGACATATTCTATCTTAAATTTGTAATCTTTTACAACTTTTTCTTCAATACTACCACGCCTTCCAATAAGGACAACTTCATGTCCTCGACTTCTTAATTCTTCTCCTATGGGTATCAAAGGATATATATGACCACCCGTACCGCCGCCTGCAATAAGTATTTTCATCAATCAACCTCTGTTCTTGAAATATTTATTAAAATTCCGATCGCAATGAAATTTGCAAGCATATTATTTCCACCAAAACTCACAAATGGAAGAGGAACTCCTGTTGTTGGCATTAAACCTAAATTTACAGCAATATTTATAACTGCAAAGTAAGTAATACCAAGAGTTAAACCCAGCGCAAGAATCCTTGAAAAAGTAGACCTTGCATTGCTTGCAATCTTAAAACCTATGAATATCAAAGAAAGATAAGCAATTAAAAGAAGTATAACAAATACAGCTCCAAGTTCTTCACCAATCACAGGAAGTATAAAATCAGAAATCGATACAGGCAAAACAGAAGGATACTTAAAAATACCCTTCATAAAGCCAACGCCTGTAATTCCACCGCGAGCAAAGGCTCTAAGAGATTGTAATGTTTGAAGCGCCTCATCACTTGCATGTGCGTATGGATTTAAAAAAGCAACAACACGTCTATGCCATTCACTATTGAGAGGAATCATTAGAATTACTCCAAGAAAACTCAAAATACTAAATCCCAAAAACTCAACCAAAGGCATTCCAATGATGTGAAGCAAAGTAAATCCAGTCAAAAAAACTTGTGCTGCACTTCCCATATCAGGTTCAAAAGCAATAAGAACTGCAATAAGCCCAACAAGTACAAATGTTAAGGCATAAATTTTTGGAACATTTTCTTCATCAATTGGATCTCTAAATATACGCGCAATCAGTAAAGAAATCCCTATATAAGCAAACTGTGAAGGTTGAAAAGTAACAATTCCAAAATCAACAAAACGTGAAAGTTTACCATTTAGAAGCAGAAACAAAAGCAATATAAATAATGTAATATAACCAATTTTCGAAAGAGGAGCAAGTCTTTTATGATTAAAAAACGCAAAAAACAACATCAGTGAAACGCCCAATGCAAAAGAAATAATTTGCTTTAAAATAAGATTCTGGTATACAATACTTAAACTACCACTTATGAATATTCCAAATAAACTAAGTAAAACTGAAATAAAGATAAGCGAAGCAGAATATGGATTTATCAATTTTTTCATAGTTCATTTACTATTTCTTTAAATTGTTCTCCCCTGTCTTCGAAATCTCTAAACATATCAAAACTTGCGCATGCCGGAGACAGCAATACTATATCATTAGGTGACGCAATGGTTTTTGCAAAATTTACTGCTTCTTTAAGACTTTTAACTATGGCAAAATCATGGAAGTTTGCGTTTATTGATGCTTCCTTTAATTGAGGGGCTGTTTGCCCCAGAAGGATCAAAAACTTAACTCTACTTTTAAACATTTTTGCAAGCTGAGTAAAATCGTTATTTTTGCTACTTCCACCTGCAATGAGAATAACCTTTTTATCAAAAGCCTCAAGCGCTTTTATGGTTGAGTCGGGCGTTGTAGATTTTGAATCATTTATAAAAATTACGCCATTAACTTCCCGAACATATTCAAGCCTATGAGGTAAACCTTTAAAACTTCTAATTCCCTTCCTTATAACTTCAAAATTCACACCCATTACAATAGAAGATATTACACTTGCAAGGGTATTTTCAACATTATGCAGTCCTAAGAGTGGAATTTCTTTTCTATCAATAATTTCTATAGGTTCGCTAAATTTGTTCTCTTTAAAAAAGATTTTATTATCTTTTAAAAACGCACCACTATTAACAACTTCTTTTAAGGAAAAAAAGTATTTCCTTGGCTTAATTTCATCTGAAAGTTCTCTTACAACTACATCATCATAATTTAGAATAGCATAATCAGATTCTGTCTGGTTCATGAATATCCTCTTTTTTGCTTTGAAGTAATCCTCCATCGAAGCATACCTATCAAGGTGATCTTCTGTAAAATTTAAAAAGACGGATACCTTTGGATGGTATTGTTCAATTGTCTCAAGTTGAAAACAACTTGTTTCAAGAACTGCATATTCTGGATTTGGATTCTCAAGAAGCAACTCGGAATATGGCGTTCCTAAATTCCCACCAACAACTGTATTCGGGTTATGCAATTTAAAGATATGACCAGTTAGGGCAGTTGTTGTACTCTTTCCGTTTGTTCCAGTAATAGCAATAACCTTTGTATTTGGCGCAAACATATTAGCAAATTCAAGTTCGCCAATTATTTTTATACCTTTTGATTCAAGGTCTTTAACAATAGGAGAGTTCAAAGGAATTCCAGGAGAAAGGACTGCAAGATCAAAAGTTGAAAATTTTTCAAATGAATGTTTACCAATTTCGTAAGAAATACCGTTCTCCTTAAGTATTGGCTCAAATGATCTAACCTCTTTATTGTCCGCAATTTCAGTTAAAAAAACTTCAAAGCCATGCTTTTTAGCAAGAATACTTGCAAATACTCCAGACCTTCTTGCACCAACAACAAGGATTTTCATTATCTACCTCCACTATAATCCTATAATTTTTAACACTACAACTATTATCACCATAAATGCTGTAATAACACTAAATCTATAATCTATTTTTGCTTCTGACCAGCCCAAAATTTCAAAGTGATGATGAATTGGGGTCATTTTAAAAACTCTTTTACCATGAGTTGCCTTGAAGTAAGCAATCTGTATAAAAATAGAAATTGCCTCAATAACTGGGATAATTGCAATAAAGGGAAGATATAATTCTGTTTTAAAAACTATCGAAAGAGATGCAATTGCACCCCCAAGAGCCGAGGCACCCAAATCCCCCATAAATATTGATGCTTTTGGGCTATTAAACCATAAAAACGCAAGAATAGAAATAAGCAAAGATAAAGAAAATCCGAGTAAAAGGAAATTCTTTGTAAGGTATGAAAGAAAAATGAAAGTTAAAAGCATTATAGACACAATACTTCCAAGCAATCCATCCACACCATCTGTAAGATTAAAGGCATTTACTGAACCAACCATCATAATAAAAAAGAGTAAAAAGTAAAGAATCGGTCCAAAATTCAAATTCAAACCAAGAAATATTACATTAAAACTCATTATATCTTTGAAGACAAAAAAAAGAAATACTGTTGCAACCGAAAAGAGAATAAGTTTGCTCCTTATTGAAAGACCCTCAGATGAGGACTTTCGGGAAGTCAAAACATCATCTATAAGGCCAATAAAACCAAACAGAATTGTTGAAGAAATTACAAAAAGCAATTTTCTAAAAGTATCGTAAGGCACTTTTAACACAAAAAGAAGCGGAATTATAAAAGCAATTGAGATTAAAAATATGATACCTCCACCACGGGGAGTACCTTCCTTCTTTTTATGAGATTCAATTAACTCCTCTCGCACATGTTGAACAAGATTGCTTCTTTCAAGAAAATCTGTAAGGTACTTTTCAAAAAATATCAAAAAGAAAAATTCAATAATCATTAAAGCAAGAAAAATTATTTCACTTTTCATCTTTATACCTCTCCTTCAATATATCAACAAATTTTTCCATCTTCATAGCACGGGATCCTTTCACTAAAAAGTAAGTTCCGTTTGGAAAATCGAATGTCTTTAAAAATTGAGAAAGAGTATCACTATCCTCAAAATGATATTTAATGTTTGCGTTACCTTTTTCTTGCATCAATTTTGAAAGATTCCCGTAAGTAATAAGAGCGTAAGGATTAATCTCTGATATAACTTCACCAACTTTTTCATGGAGAGTATTTGAAGATTCGCCAAGTTCAAGCATATCCCCAAGAATTAAAACAATAGGTCCTTTTGCTGATCTTAACCTTTCAAGGGCAAAGTTCATTGACAGAGGATTAGAATTATAAGTATCATCAATTATTGTCATGCCGCTGAGTTTTATCTTTTCGCCTCTTCCTTTATATGGTTTGAATTCCTTTAGTGCAGAAACTACATAATCAGGATCAACACCAACATAAACTGAAGCAGCAAAAATTAGTCCAACATTATATACAAATCCATTATATGGAAGTGTAAACTCAAAAGATCTATCCTGAATATTGATTTTTAATCTCAAAAAATCAAGATTTTCTTGAAGAATTTTTAACCTAAAATCATTTTCCTCCCTAAATCCAACTTTAAATACGCCCTTTAACCCGTTAGAAGCGAGGCGAAGAAGTTCGTCATCACCGTTTACAAAACAAACACTGCCTCTATCTAAAACAAACTTTGCTAATTTAAATTTCTCTTTTAAAACGCCATATCTATCACCCAAATATTCAAGGTGAGAATCTCCTACATTGGTAATAATGCCATAATGTGGTTTTACTACATCAAGTAAGACATCCATATCGTTTGGTTTTTGAACGCCCATCTCTACCACAATAAAATCTTCCAGATTTGAAACTTCATTTGCAAAAAATAACGGAAGGGAAATATCGGTATTGATGTTACCTTCAGTTTTTACAACATTAAAACGCTTTGATAAAGCAAGAAATAAACCTTCTTTTGTTGTCGTCTTACCTGCGCTTCCTGTTATTCCAAAAATTGCGCCATTAATTTTATTTCGTGCAAAATTACCAAGATGTTTTAAAAATTCAGCAGTTGATTTAACCTTAATAACAGGTTTGCTTTCTCCTACATCATTCTCAACAATTGCAAAAATAGAACCTTTTTGAAGTGCATCGGATACAAAATTATGACCATCAGTTGTATTCCCTTTCAAAGCAATAAAAATATCTCCTTTTGAAACATTTCTAGAATCAATTACAAATCTATTGTAATCATTCGGTAGTGGAAAATCCTCTTCATGATAAATATCTTTAAACAGTTCATGAAGGTCAATTTTCATGGAACACCTCTTTTACAATATCAATATCTCTAAAATGAATTATGCTTCCGTTAGATAATCTCATCTTGGATTCAACTCCTCTTCCAAGAATTGCAACTACGTCACTTTCTTTTGCATTTTCTAAAGCATACTTTATTGCTTTAATCCTATCAGGTATAACCTTATGCTCAATTGAAACAGAAGATTTGAGATCCTTAATTATTTCATCTACGTTGCGACCACGAGGATCATCAGAAGTTATCACACAAAAATCGGCAAATTTACTTACAGCTCTTCCCATCGCAATTCGTTTTTCTTTTTCAGAGGTTCCTACAGCTCCAAATACAACAATTAAATGATTACCATTTCCCTTGATACTCTCAAGAACATTTTCAATTTCTTCAGCATTATGGGCATAATCGATAATAACTTTAATTCCTTTAAAGGTATAAATTTCCATTCTTCCTGGAACTGAAGCAGTCTTTGCAAATTCTTTTATTTTTGAAAAACTTGCCCCTTCTAACATTGCGTATGATATAACCGCCAAAAAATTGTAGGCATTGTATCTACCCAGAATAGGTAAATCTATCGTGCCAAGAAGGGTCCCACTCTCATATACTTCAAAAGAAATTGATAACCCATGATTTTTAAGGTTTTGAAAAGAATAATCAAATTTTACATCATCACCATAAAAGATTGGATCTTTTGAAACCTCAATAAATCTATCGATAAAAAGCGAGTTCCCATTTAGTATTGGAGATTCAAAACCCTCAAAAAAAGAAACTTTTGTATTCAAATAATCCTCAATAGATTTGTGATAGTCTATGTGATCAACTCCCATTGTTCCAAGGATTTTCCTTTTAAAATTTATTCCGTATATTCGCTTATCCTTAATCCCATGTGAGGAAACTTCCATAAAGACATATTTTACTCCATCATCTGACATTGTTTTAAGATATCGGTGTAAGTCAAAAGGAAACGGTGTTGTTGGTGGATCTAAGTCTGTTAATGAGAATTTGTCCTTTATACCAATGCCAATTGTTCCGATAAATCCGGAAGGCACTCCTAAGAAATTAAAAAGTCTATAGAGGAGATATGCTATTGTAGTCTTTCCCATTGTCCCTGTTATGCCTATTATGTTTAACCGTTTTGAAGGGTCACCATAAAAAAATGAAGAAATTTTTGCAAACGCCTCTCTTGAATCAGATGCTTTAATAACGAGGATATCTTTGTCAAATTCTAAATCATTCTCAACAATTACCCCAACCGCACCTCTTTTTACAGCATCAGCAATAAATTCATGTCCGTCAAAATTTTCACCTCTTAACGCAACAAATAAATCGCCATTTTGTATTAGTCTTGAATCTGTCTTTATTCCAAAAAAATCTCTGTCAAGATTTCCAAAAACTTCAAATTCTTTAAATTTTTCTTTTAAAGTTCGCCCATTCATTTTTCAATCCTCAGATATTTTACAAGAAATGTCCCTATTTCTGAAAATAAGGGTGCAGATACAGTTGTTGAGTATTGAGGAATTCTAGTTTCATTTATAGAAACAATTACTGAAACTTTCGGGTCTGGATAGGGAACAGCACCAAAGAAACTGTATATGAGTTTCGTATGAGAGTAGCCACCGTTTTCACTCGGCTTTTGAGCAGTACCAGTTTTACCCATCACCTTATAGCCTGCTATCTTAGCCTTAGGTGCACCAATTTCAACGACCTTTACCATTGCACTTTTGATAAGATTAAGATTTGTTTCACTTCCAATTGTTCTTCGAAGAATCGGAAGAGAAGAATAAATAACATTTCCTTTGGGGTTTTTAATTTCTTTAATTAGGTGTGGTACATATAGTTTTCCACCATTTACAATCGCATTTAATGCTGATAACATCTGAATCTGTGTTACAGCAATGCCCTGTCCGAAGCCCATATTCGCAACTTCAACATCTCCTATGCTTCTTGGGGATGGTACAATTCCTTTCTCTTCCCCCAAAAGTTCGATTTGAGTCTTTTCACCAAAACCGAAAAGGTTAAAATATTTTAGAAGAGTTTCCTTTTGAAGTTTTAGCGCAATTTGAGCAAATGCAACATCGCAAGAATTAACAAGGATATCGGTAAGTCCGTGTTCTTCTCCGTGCTTTTTCCAACATGATATAATTCTATCCTTGACTTTAATTGAACCACTGCAATAAAAGTTATCGTCTGGCTTTAGCTTTCCTTCTTCAAGAGCCGCAAGAGCAACAATTGGCTTCATTACTGACCCTGGCTCATAATTAAAGGTAGTTGGAAGATTAGGCATGATCTTGTCAAAATTTGTAGGATCAAAAGAAGGATACGAGACCATAGCAAGAATTTCATTAGTTTCAGGATCTGTAACTATGGCAAAGCCACTTTTTGCATTGAATTCTTCGACATATTTTTTAACAAGTTCATAAACCTTCGCTTGAATATTTATATCAATTGTTAGAGTTACATCATTTCCTTTAACGGGTTCAAGAACATATGTTGGTGCACCCAATACATCAGGCTCGGCAAAATTAAATGTTCTAAAAGAGCGTCCGTTTCTACCTTTAAGGTAGTCATCCAAAGATAACTCAAGTCCAGTAAGACCACTACCATCTGCACCGACAATTCCAATTAAAGGCGAAACAATTTCACCAAAGGGATAAACTCTTTTGTAAGTCTTAGTAAAGACAACTCCATCTCTTAAATTTAGGGCGTCAATCTTTTGCTTCGTATTCTCTGAAACAGAAGTTGAAACAAGTACATATGATTTTTCACTAAAAAGTTTATTTAACTCTTCATTGGAAAACTTAAGATCACTTTTTAAGATACTCTTTATTTTATTAAGATTCACACTATCAATGATACTGGGGTTTATATCAAGTTCAAAGGTAAGCTCATCTGTTGCAAGCTTCACACCAGATCTATCAAGTATATCCCCACGTTCTGCTCTTAAAATATCATAACTTGGAACTACCTGAGGAGCAAATTCTGCAAGAAGCCTACCTCTATTGATAATAGCCAAATCAACCACTCTTCCCATAAATAAAACAAAGACAAAAACGAATAACAAGAAGGAAATCAATAACCTTCTTTTAAAAATGTCTTCGCTACTTTGGGTTAATTTCCACGACATAGAAATTCTTAACCTCAATCATATGAAGTTTTTCTTTTGCAATTGTTTCGACATAAGTAGGGTCTTGTAATTTGAGGTACTCGTAAGTGAGTAATTGATTTCTTGTTTTCAATGCTTCAATCTCAGCATCAAGACTTGAAATTTGTATTTTAATTTTTACTGTAGCAAAAAACAGCCCCCCATAAATGAGAATAAGAACAAACAAAACTGCAAGAAGAATTGTCGTCCTAAGTCTCATACAACCTTCTCCGCCACTCTTAATTTTGCACTTCTTGCACGCCTATTATTTTCAATCTCCTCCTCTTTTGGTTTTATTACATGTTTATTAACTAACTTTAATGTTGGGTTATTTCTAAACGATTGTTTTACAAGCCTGTCTTCAAGAGAATGATACGTAATGATCGCAATGCGACCTTTTGGAAGCAATAGAGTTGGAGCGCTTTCCAAAAATTCCTTTAGATTATCAAGCTCTCGATTTATAAAAATCCGGAGTGCTTGAAATGTTCTTGTTGCTGGATGAATTCTGTAATAACCTTTAGGATAAACACCTTTTATAATCTCTGCAAGCTGTGTTGTAGTTTCAATTGGATGTTTTTTCCTTTCTTCAATAATGCGCCTTGCAATTTTAGAGGCAAGCGGATCTTCACCATAATAAAGGATAATATCTCTTATCTCACTTTCCTCAAAATTATTAACAATGTCATAAGCAGTATACCTTGTGCATGGTCTACACATTCTCATATCAAGAGGCCCTTCTTTCATAAAAGAAAACCCTCGAGACTCGTCTTCAAGTTGCAAAGATGAGACACCCAAATCTGCAAGTATGTGTGTAACATTTTTTGCAAAAGGAAGAATAAGAGACTTAATTTCCTTAAAGTTGTAAGGAACTATAACAAAATTATCAGAAACTTGAAGAAGCCTTTGCTTTGCCCTTTCAATTGTTTCATAATCCATATCGATACCAATAAGAAAACCCTTGGGGATTCTTTTAAGAATTTCAACAGAATGTCCACCTTCTCCTAATGTTGCGTCAATAACAATAGAATCTTCCTTTAAATTCAACAAATCAATTGTCTCATTTAACAATACAGGTATATGATGTATTTCCATCAATTGATATTATATGCGAATTTTAGTTTTTTTGATTATTGCGAGATTCTTTCGGGATGCGAATAGATATTAAAGCGATTGCCCCGCAAAAACCCTACGAGAGTGATATTGAGAGAGTCTCCACTTTTAATTGCAAGAGTTGAAACCGCTGATTGAGAAACAATTATTTTTGAATTTATTTTAGAAGCAATTTGAACAATGTTATAATTAATTCTTCCTGAAGTAAAAAGAAGCGTCTCGTCTCTCATTTCATTATCAACTAAAAAACCTACCACTTTTAAAACTGCGGACAACCTCGAGATATCCTCAAAATATGCAAGAAGATTATCTTTAGTTGCCACAGAAACAATATGAGTGCCGCCAGTTATAGCAAAGGTATTTGAGTGTGTCAAAGTTTGTTTCATTAATGTAAAAAGTGAACTGGCTTTAATAACATCAATTTTATTGATTTCATTAAAATCGATACTTTTGGATCTTTTCGAGACAATTTCAAAATACAAATTTACTGAAAAATCATTTTCTTTTGATGAATAATTTAAAATTTCGTTTTTCGAAACAATGATGTTATTATAAAAAAGCACACCCAGGGCAAGATAAAATTCATTTTTATTAGAGTAAAAGACAGACTGAACAAGTTCTCCATTTGCAAAGACATTGAGGATTTTCTCCTCAACAACAAAATCATCTAAATTAAAAATGTTTCCATTTTCAAACCGCAAAATCTTGAACTTTTTCATCTTCTAATATTTTGCAGATTTTATCAAAGTCATTTTTGGTATTAATATTGAGGAAGGTCAATAGTTCTGGATCAATATTTCTTATTTTATTTGGATCAAAAAATTGAACATCAAAATCCAAAAGGCTCCTCAACTTCAAATCGCAAACATCAATGTTTTTTTCTATTTTTGGAAGTAGTTTCTTACTATAAAAAGCAAAAAGCGGTTCAATGTAGCCATTTTCGAGTTTCGGAACGCAAACCTTTGCTTCATAATCTAAACTTTCCCTCATATATTTTAAAACCTCTTTATTTATAAATGGCATATCACATGCGGTAAGAAAAACAAAATCCACATCAAATACTTTCAAAGCAGTATATAGCCCACCCAAGGGACCCAAATTAGGTATTAAATCTTCTAAAAATTCATAATTTCCAATAGGAGCCTGCCTCCCAATGAAGACAGGCTCCTCCTGAAAAACATCCTTGAGTATTCTATAAGTTCTTTCAAAAATTAATTTACCATTAATAGTAAGGAAGAATTTATCGCTTCCAAATCGTCTACTTTTACCACCAACAAGGATAACAGGTTTTATTTTCATTATTTTTTCGTATTCATTAAATACACAACCCAATAGATAAATCCAACAAAGAATGCACCACCGACAAGGTTCCCGAGGGTAACAGGAATGAGGTTTACAGTAAAAAGTGTTCCCCAATTAAGATTAGCAACATCAGCAATTGTTTTCCCTGCTGCTTCAAGTACTTTTGGGTTTCCTTTCAAGAAGATTCCGTAAGGTATGAAGAACATATTTGCAACTGAGTGCTCAAAACCAGAGGCAACAAAAGCCATAATTGGGAAATAGATTGCAAAGAGTTTTCCAATTACATCTTTAGAAGCCATTGCCATCCAAACTGCCATACATACAAGCCAATTACAGAGAATACCCCTAAAGAATGCTTGTGCAAAAGTAAGCGAAGTTTTGGACAAGGCAACCTTTAAGGCATTCGAACCTACAAGCGTGTTATTTAAAGACCAAGTCCCACCCCACAAAAGAAATGCAGCAATAAGAATTGATCCAACAAAATTTCCAATGTAGACAACAACCCAGTTTTTAAGAAGTTCTACCCAACTAACTTTTTTATCAAGAGCTGCAATAAGGACAAGGTTATTACCAGTAAAAAGTTCTGCTCCACCTATAACTACCATCATAAGGCCTACGGTAAAGACAGACGCTGAAAGAAACCTTGTAAAACCAAAGCCAAGAGTTGAGTCAGACCCTACAAGTAAAAACAGTTGAGCCCCAAATGCAATGTAAACACCTGCAAGGATTGCAAGAAGAAACATCTTTAAAAGCGGAAGTCTGCATTTTCCAACCCCAGTTTCACACATTTTAGCTGCAACATCTTTTGGTGGAAAGAAATTTACATCGTTCATACTTACCTCCTTTATTTAAATTTTTTCTATTGCACACCCACACGCCTTAAATTCGGGAATTCTTGCAATAGGATCAATTGCATTAATTGTAAGAATATTTGCATTTGCTTCCGAAAAGTGGAAACTTACAAATACAACACCTTTCTTCGGTTTTGTAGATACCTTTGCTTTTACAACAATTTCTCCCCTTCTTGTTTTAACTTTTACCTTATCTCCATCTTTTATATTGAGTTTCTCTGCATCTTCTGGATTTATTTCAACAAAATTCTCAGGTACAAAACTTTCAAGTACCTTAACTCTTCGAGTTTCATTCCTTGAATGATAGTGGAACAAAATTCTTCCGGTTGTAAGGATAAAAGGATATTCGCTATCAGGAACTTCAACAGGTGGTTCAAATTCAACAGCTGATATAAGTGCTTTTCCGTTGGGCCGTTTGAAATTACCTCCATAGTGCAAAATTCTTGTTCCTGGATGATTTTCATCTGGGCATGGCCACAAAAGAGAATTTTCCTTAAGCCTCTTATATGTAATGCCTTTTAAAGATGGTGTTAATTCACGAATTTCTTCCCAAATTTCTTCTGCATCCCTATAGTGCATTGGATAACCCATACGGGTTGCGACTTCACAAACAATTTGCCAATCATCTTTTACATTTGGATGCGGTGTTCTTCCTGGATTCAAAAGTTGTACTCTTCTTTCAGTGTTTGTAAAAGTACCAAACTTTTCATAAGAAGCCTTCGCAGGAAAGACAACATCTGCAATTTGAGCTGTTTCCGAAAGGAAAATATCCTGAACCGCAAGGAATTCAAGTTTCTCAAAACCTTCCTTTACATGACGAACATCAGCTTCCGTTACAAGAGGGTTTTCGCCCATTGCATAAACTGCTTTTAATTTGCCTTCAAGTGCCAGATCTCCAAATTGAGAAACAGCATAGCCAATATTTTCTGGAAGTTTAACCTTCCAAAATTCTTCGAATTTTTTTCTTACATTTTCTTCAGTTACCTTTTGATAACCAGTATAGACATCAGGTAATGCTCCAACATCACATGCACCTTGCACATTAGCCTGCCCTCTTAAAGGATCAATGCCATTTCCCTCTTTTCCGATATGCCCTGTAATCAAGGCAAGATTTGCGATACTTAAGACATTATCAACTCCAACATGGTGTTGCGTAATTCCCATCGTATAGAAAATCATCGAATTTGGACCTTTTGCATAGGTTATTGCAGCAGTTTCTATAAGCTTTTTATCAACTCCTGTAATTTCAGAAACTTTGTCAAGATCATATTTATCAAGGACCTTTAAGAGGTTTTCAAAACCTTCAGTATGATTTTCAATAAATTCCTTATCAATAAGTCCTTTATCAACTATTACCTTCATCATTCCGTTTAAAAGAGCAACATCAGTTCCCGGATAGTGTTGGATAAAGATATCTGCATATTTTGCAAGATCAATATTTCTTGGATCACAAACTATAAGTTTTGCTCCCTTTTTCTTTTTGTTCTCCTTTATAAATTGAGCAATAACAGGGTGAGTTTCAGTTGTATTTGAACCAATTACAAACATAACATCTGCATTCTTAATATCATCTATAGGGTTTGTTGCGGCACCTGCTCCAAGAGCTTTACCTAAACCTGAAACTGTTGAGGCATGACACAATCTTGCACAATGGTCGATGTTGTTTGTTCCTATAACTGCTCTTGCAAATTTTTGCACTACATAGTTGTCTTCGTTTGTGCAACGAGCAGATCCAAGCACGCCTATTGCATCAGGTCCATATTTATCCTTTATCTCAAGTAATCTTTTTGCGGTGTAGTCAAGGGCTTCTTCCCAGGTTGCAGCCCTGAAAACTCCATTTTCTTTTATAAGGGGAGTTGTAAGTCTTTCGGATGAATTCACATATTCATAACCATATCTTCCTTTCACACATAATCTACCTTTATTTGGTTCCCTGTCTACTCCCCTTGCCATTACAAGATTATTATTCTTATCTTTAAAAATTGTTAAATTACAGCCAACACCGCAATAAGCACAAATAGTATCCGTTTTTTCAAAATTGAAGATTTTTCCTTTGCCTATTCGTGGTTTTTCAATTAATGCTGCTGTTGGACAAGCCTGAACGCACTCAGCACAGAATTGACAATTAGTTTCTTCTAAAGGAAGATTAAAAGGAGTTGACACAATTGACTTGTAACCTCTCATTGCAATAGCAATTGCCTCAACGATTGCTTGGTTTTCACAAGCATCAACACAACGTCTACAGAGAATACATTTCTGTGGATCAAACTGAATAAATGGGTTTTTATCCCAGGGTGTTTCTTTCTCATATACGAAAGCATCTTTTTCATCAAGAAATTGGCTCTTCTTTATTCCAAATTGATACGCAAGATCCTGAAGGACGCAATCCCCATCTTTATCACAAGTCATACAGTCCAAAGGGTGATGGGCAAGCGCAAGTTCAAGATTCATTTTTCTAGCTTCATAAATTAAGTCCGAATTAGTAGTAATTTCCATACCCTCTGTAACTTCAGTAATGCATGCTCTTTGAAGCGTTCTTGAACCCTTTACCTCCACAACGCACATTCCACAGGAACCCTCTTCTGCAATACCTTCAAGATAGCAAAGAGTTGGAATTTCTATGCCAATGGATTTACAGGCC